>CALMBE010000404.1 GCA_937860165.1 uncultured Planctomycetaceae bacterium | reverse complement strand
CGGCCTGGGTGTTGTAGCGGAAGCGAGACAATCCTTTTTCGAGGGAATCCAAAAATTCAGCACTGGGTAATCCACCCCAATCGGTGTGGTACATCGCCTTGTGACCAGCTGCACAGATTCCCCGGGCGATTTTTTCGGGATGGGTGTTGCCCGTGACAAACGCGGGGACAAAGTCGGCGAGCTCGACCCAAGAGTGCGCCGCCTGGGCCACGTGGGGGGCGGTTCGCAGACAGTGTAAGATCTTCGACCAATACCACTCCGAGGAATAGGTCCCACCACACTTGGCCAGATAAGGATAACCTCCGCTGGCCGCCTGACGGGTGATTTCATCGGCTTCGGCATGTGAAGTGTGATCCTTCCAGAGCCACGCCTGGGCTGCCAATTCGTTCTTGTATTTTGCCTGGAGGGCGAGTGCGACTCCCTGTTCGTCGACGGGAATGGGAGTCGAACCGGTGGTGTCGAATCCGATGCCGATCACCTGGTCGGGCTTGAAACCTGAATTCTTGCCAGCGCTCTGCACCGCCATTCTCACCGACTGATAGAAACCCTCGATGTAGTCGGCGGGACTTTGCCGGGCCAGGTTCGGGTCGCTCGAATCGAGCAAGATGCCCGCCTCGCCGCTGGGATAATCGAACACAGCCGTGGCGATTTCCTCGCCAGTCGCAATGTCGACCACTAGCGCCCGAACACTATTGGTGCCGTAGTCCACTCCAATTGCATATTGGGTCATCGGATTCTAACTCGCATCAGAAGTCGGTACGGCAAATCAACAAGGGCAGCCGGACCCCCGATTATCCAGAAGCAACCCGCCGAAGGGAAGCCAATCGGAGAGGAAAAAATGCTGCTACTTGTGGAGGAATGTGCGTGATTTTAGCCTTTTCGGTTCGCAAGGCGGGCCGTTGCCGTCGAACGAGCAAGGCCTTACTTTTGAAGGGGGGCGGGGAGGGCAAATTGGATCACTCTCCGTGCTTAGGACTACAGCGCTAGGTCGATTGAATTCAGCCACGGACGAAACACGGATTGAACACGGCCATTGCGATCGAATGTAAGTCGAATGCCGTCCACTTGTGCGAATCCCTAGATTGCATAGCCACAGAGAACACAGAGAACACCGAGAAACACTCCCTATCCCAACAACAACTCTGTGCTCTCTGTGGCTTTATGGTTTGAAGTATTACATTAATTTGATGCGATCTTCTACGAGACCCAAGATTCTCCGTTATCCGTGTTTCATCCGTAAAATCCGTGGCTTTTTATTATTCTTCCCCGCTCAACCTAGCGCTGTAGGACTAAGCGACCAGTCCGAAGCGGGAAACGTATTACATGTTCTCGACCAACACCACGGTGTGGGACCGGGGGCCTTGGGCACCGATCACGAGGGACTGTTCGATGTCTGCGGTCTTGGAAGGGCCCGAGAGGAAGCAGCCGAAGTGGTGTTCGAGAAGCGTTGTGCCCAGGCGCTGGTAAGCTTGGTGCATAGTGTCGACGATTTCACTCGCAGGAACCACCAGCACAAGGTGTTGGCAAATGAAATAAATCGCCCGCTGGGCGATGTCGGCATCGGTGATCCAGACCGCGCCATTCTCAGCCACAGCAAACCTGCCCGGGGCAATTGCCACATCGACATCGACCAATTCGTGGGGTCGGCCGATGTCGGTCAAGTCTCGCTTGGACCCGCCGACTCCTTCGACCAACGTCACAATCTGCTTGGCATTTTGAAAGACTGGAAGTTGTCGAATCTGATGATCCGCTTGAGTCAGATCGGGCACAATTATCCCTTGACCTCCCACTTGTTCGAGCACCGTGAGAAACTGATTTCGGCGATCGGCAAACTCGATCCCCTCGGTGAATAGTGGGGGTAATATCACCACGGGAGGTTGGCACTTGCGGACACGCTGCAAGATGTTTTCCTTAGTTGCCATCGGAGTTCTCCCGGTTCGCGGTTCGCTCGGTTGCGTTTTCCAAAAGCTGGATTTGGTAGAGCTCGCCGAAACTTCGCGGGGCAGGGGGGGGCAATTCCCGTTGGCGTCCCCAGACGTTGAGCGGGTTATACAGCAGCCAACGCGGGGCCCAGCGGAGGGTGGTTCGAGCCACTTTTCCAGCGAGTCGGTACAGCGCGGGTCGTCGCAACACGGCGGCGACCCCCTTCATCGAAATTCGTTTCGACCATGGCAGCAAACCCCGTTCGGCCAAGCGGCGACGCCAGACATACAGTTGGTGATGCAGGTCGATCTTTACCGGGCAGACATCGGTGCATGAGCCGCACAAACTGCACGCATGGGGAAGTGTGCTGTGCTGGGCCGGATCGCGGGCCGGGTTGATGATTGAACCAATCGGCCCCGCCACGGTGACACCATAACTGTGCCCTCCGCTTCGGCGATAGACGGGGCAAGTGTTCATGCAGGCCCCACAGCGGATGCAGTTGAGCGAGCGCCGAAAATCGCCGCTGGCCAACAGTTCGCTGCGACCGTTGTCGACGAGCACGATGTGCAACTCACCCCCCGGTCTGGGACCGTGGAAATGCGACGAATAAGTGGTGATCGGTTGCCCCGTCGCCGAGCGGGCCAAGAGCCGTAGGAAGACTCCCAGGTCGGCGGCCCGGGGAACGAGTTTTTCAATCCCCAGGCAAGCAATGTGCAGCTTGGGGAGCGAGGTCCCCATGTCGGCGTTGCCTTCGTTGGTGCAGACCACGATGCCACCGGTTTCGGCAATCGCGAAGTTGACTCCGGTGATTCCGGCATCAGCTTCGAGAAACTTTTGTCGCAGGTGATTCCGCGCTGCTTCGGTGAGATATTGGGGATCGGTGGCACCGCGCTCCGTACCCAAGCGTTCGTGAAAGAGTTGACCGACTTCTTCCTTGCGGATGTGGATCGCCGGCAGCACGATGTGGCTAGGATGCTCGCGGCGGAGTTGGACGATCCACTCTCCGAGATCGGTATCAGTTACCTCGATTCCGTGCCGTTCGAGGTAGCCGTTGAGCCCGCATTCCTCGGTGAGCATCGACTTACTCTTGACGACATGACTCACGCCGTGGGCCTGGAGCAGGCCGTGAACGATCCGGTTGTGTTCGTCGGCGTCGCTGGCCCAGTGGACGACCGCCCCCCGGCGGGTCGCTTCGGTCTCGAACTGATCCAAGAGGTCGGCCAGGTGGCTCATCGTGTGCAATTTGATTTGCGATGCCTGTTCGCGCAAGAGTTCCCACTCGGGGAGCGCGTGAGCCACCTTGTCGCGTTTGGTGCGAATGAACCACAGCGCCCGATCGTGCC
>CALMBE010000403.1 GCA_937860165.1 uncultured Planctomycetaceae bacterium | reverse complement strand
CGCTCAGGCGACCTGACCCCCGGCTAAAGGCTTTCATCCCTCCGGGATTTAATCGTTCCTTCGGAACACACACGATTGTTTAGACTGCTGCCCATTAAGATTCCAGTTGAACCAAAAATGTAAAACCCAATTGCCGCGAAAGTCGTTATACGGTGGCCGGGGCGGGGGTGCCGGAAAAATTGGCTTCCGCATCGCGGAGACAGTTCTTGATCTGCCGCACAGCTTGGCGGAGGCGTTCTTCATTCTCCACGAGCGACATCCGCAAATAGCCTTCGCCTGCTGGGCCGAAGCCGCTGCCGGGACTGACGGCGACGTTCCCCTTTTCCAAGAGCAGCATGGCAAAGTCCATCGTGCTCATGCGGGCTTGCCAGAGGTCGGGGATTTTCTGCCACACGAACATGCCCGCCTTCGGGGGACTCGCTTCCCAACCGAGCCGCGTAAGCGATTCGCAGAGCGCATTGCGACGGCGCTGGTAAATCTGCGATTGTTCTTCCACGGCCGCGTCGGTGTGGCGGAGGGCCAAAATGGCAGCGATTTGAATCGCTTGAAACATGCCGTAATCGTAATAGCCCTTGATGGTCGCTAGGGCGGCGATCATCTCGCTATTGCCCGCGCAGAACCCGACCCGCCAGCCCGCCATGTTGTAGCCCTTGCTCATGGTGGTGAATTCGACGCCCACCTCGGAAGCCCCCGGCGAAGCGAGAAAACTTGGCGGCTTGTAGCCATCGAAGGCCACGTCGGCATAGGCAAAATCGCTGATCACCAGGAAGCCATATTTCTTGGCAAGTTTTACCACCTCGTCGAAAAAGGATTGCTCGACCACGACACTCGAAGGATTGTGCGGGTAGTTGAGTATCAGGAGTTTCGGTCGAGGATAAAGTGTCTCACAAGTGTAAGCGATGTCTGAGAGAAATTTCTCGCTGTTGGCCACTTCCAGGGCAATCACGTTCCCCGAGGCCAGAGCGACCGAATAGACATGGATCGGAAAAAATGGCGCGGGGACAATCGCGGTATCCCCCGGCCCCATCATCGCCAGGCACATGTGGCTAAAGCCTTCCTTCGAACCCAGGCAAACAATGATTTCCTTGTCGGGATCGAGTCGCACACCGAAGCGTTTCATGTACTTCGCGGCCACTTCGCGGCGGAGATTGGCGATACCGTTCGATTTGCTGTATCCATGGTTATCGGGATCGCGGGCCGCCTCGGCTAGCTTGTCGATCACCAAGTCCTGCGGGGGGTCCGAGGGGTTGCCCATGCCGAGGTCGATCACATCGTCTCCGTTGCGACGCTTGTTGTACAGCATCGTGTTGATGCGTCCGAACAAATAGGGCGGCAACCTTTTGACGCGGTCGGCAACCTGGATACGAAAGGGCTCACTGGAATTGGAAGAACCGGTGGACATTGCAAAACCCTGCAGAAATGGGAACTATCGATTTTCTTACGGACTAAGTATACCGACCTCGGGTTCGCAATGAAATCCGACAGAGGAATTCCCCAGGGCCGATCACTTTTTCACTTTGGGGTGCCATGCTCACGCTGGTACTCCG
>CALMBE010000402.1 GCA_937860165.1 uncultured Planctomycetaceae bacterium | reverse complement strand
CACAGCGGAGTACCGCCGTGGCCATGGCACCCTCATTTTTCGGTTTGACAAAGCAGTAGATAGGAAATCGGGACGCCGTGGGAGGCGGAGGCCTTAAAACCCCGCCTCATGGAGCGACCGCTAGCAATTCAATCGATCTTGACTTGCTGGCATGTCTTGGAGCACATTACCGGCATGTCGGCGCAGTTTATCGTGCCGGTAGGCCCAGCTTTTCGTGCAAATGGAGGTGCACATTATGAAACGAGACTTGGAACTCACGCGACGTCTGCTCTTGGAAATCGAATCCCGCGGCCCGGATTGTTCGGTCGGTGTCTTGAGAATCGGTGCGAATCACGAATCGATTGCCAATCACGAAACCGAAGAACGAAACCGCTACCACCTGCGGCTACTGATCGATGCAGGATTACTAAAAGAAGTCGATCGCACCACGGCAGGTGTTCCCTGCGTGCGGCTCACGCACGACGGCCACGAATTCTTGGAGCTCTCGCGGTCCGAAAACCTGTGGCGAGAAGCCCTCGCGGTTTGTCGCCAACGTACGGGAGGATTCTCACTGAGCGTGGTTCGCACGCAGCTTCTTAGCTTCGCTACAGAGGAATTGAGGCCATTGCCTCGAGAGCGTCGCCGTTATCTCGTGCGTCGACCTTTGCGGGAATCCAACGGCAATCCGTTTGAGCCGATTCGGTATATCCAGCGGCCTGCGGGGGGCGAACTGGTGGACGCCGATCGCGTCCGCTATGTCCGTGTTGACCCCGCTTCAACCGATTACGACAACCGAAGTGTCCGCTACGGGATCGATGAAGAGGCGGATGGCCAATATGACTGGCAATACGACTCCACATACCCAACAAGTTTGATCTAAGCAGCGATCCATTGAGATCGGTGATGAATCGAGACGCTGCCCTCCAAAGGCAGCGTCTCCTTTTAATTAAGGGGGAAAGCGGATATGGGAAGGGAGAAGGCAATGGCCGTATGCACCCAATCAACCACGTCCCAAAGGTCACAAGCCCCTCAACGAATCACGAGCCCCCAACGTAAGTTGGGGGAGCAAACCGAACATCAAGGAGCGAAACCTTTGACCATCACATGTTACTGGGGACGTCTGATATTTGGAGTCGTCTTTCTACTATGCTGGGTTGCTGCCGGTCGAGGGGCAATCACCAAGTCGGACACCATTACGGTTGGTGACATGCCGACCTCTGCTGGCTCGGCAAATAAGTCATCGAAAGGCCCCGATCCTACGGTTGTTGCCCACGAGATTCTTCAAATCCAGGAACAACTTGGCGGTTCAGTGGTGAGCGATTTCGGATTGCCAGAACAAAAGGTTTCGGAGCAAGCTCCACTTCACGGCCATCACGAAGCCTTGAGCAGGGACCCTGTTTTGGCGCTCCGCCAGTCTGCCTGGCAACTGGAGCAATCGGCACAGTTGTTGGAATCGCTTGATTTGTACCAGCAGGCCGATGCCGTACGAGCGACGGCCAATCAATTGAGACTTGATGCCCGAGGGCTAAAGACCCTGCAGAAATAACGCGATTTCGAGTCTATTGACAAGAATCGCACTTCCGAATTTCGCCCGTTAAGGCACGGCATTTTTCCCTAGAGCACCTAGTCAGGGCCAATTAGTTTTTCACAATGGAGGGTGCCATGGCCACGGCGGTACTCCG
>CALMBE010000401.1 GCA_937860165.1 uncultured Planctomycetaceae bacterium | reverse complement strand
GGAAGTGCCCTAGAATTAATTCAATTGAACCACGACGGCACAACGGCACAACGAAAAGTCAGCAAAGCCTTCGAAAAACCCCTCGATCAAGGAAATCATTGTGGTTTTCTGCTCAAAAAGGCCCCTTGCCCAAGTGCTTTGTCAAATCTAGGCGTTGTCAGAGCATTCGGACCATTTTCTTCGCCAGTCCGTCGTGTCGTTATGCCGTCGTGGTTCAATTATTTAGGACACTACCCAACTAACTCCCTGCTGGAGTTTTCGCCGGCCATGTTCTACATTCACGGATAGTTCTCGCGTGCGCTCGTCCGGAACCGGGCCACGAAATTGCCTAAGTTGGTTTGGGGAATTTGTCCCCCCACAGGTTGCGGCATACAATTGCCCCATTAGCGACCAAACTAGCGAAGCGGAAAGGATGGCCGAGATGGGCCCCGATGCATATCGCGCTGCTCCCTTGGAACGGAAGAACCCTATCTTCATTCCGTCAGAACTCTCGAACCAATCGGGATTGAACTCCTCCCGTTCACAGCCCCAAGGATTGCAGCCTGGAATGAGGATCGTGGCAGGCCGGTCGGGAGATCACTTTCGAGTGATGTCCCTGCTAAGGCAAGCTTACCAACACGATTTGGCTAATGATTTCCAGAGCCATCTCGATGAACCGGCCTATGAACCGGCAGATCGCTTGCTTGTTACGAGTCGGGGAGGCCTCGTGGGTCACCTCCAGGTCCTCCGGCAATCGACTTGGTTCGAAGAGCAGCGGATACCTGTGGCCGCCTTCCGTGATACGGTTGTCATGGCCGAATTCCAAGGCATCGGCTTATTGAAGTCACTCTTAGAGCGGGCAGAGATCGAAGCAGAAGCCGGCGGGGCTGTGCTGGCTCTTGCCCGGCCCGAGGACTCGACGAGTTTTGCCGCTCGGGGCTGGAGTTGCTTTCGGGGACAAGGGTTCACACAGGCTAATACCCGAACATTAATGGCCCATGTGTCTGCAGGGCTGGCTACTCGGCGACATCGCTTCGCTCCGCTGGAAGTTCGCACCTGGTGGCACTACGAACTGGATGCGATTCGCCCGATTTTTGAAGAAGTAGGCGCACGCCTGTGGGGAACTCAGTGTCGCAGCGAAGAAACGTGGCGGTGGCTCGTCGGTCGGAAGTCGCACGATCAAATCCTCATCGCCATCGATCACCGTTCCGAGCTAGCAATCGACCGCTCCGTTCCCCCGGTGGTGGGGTATGCGGTGGTCCGCGACGCACGCCTTGTCGAAATCATGTGCCTGCCTGAATATCCGGCGGTACCTGCCCTCCTCGTAGCCCGTATTTGTCAGGATGCCATCGATCAAGATCATCATTCGGTCACTCTGCATGCCCCGGCCAGTGACCCGCTGCATGAGTTACTGGTCACAGCCGAGGGGAGTTGGATCACTCAGGCGAGTCCCGCCGGCGGAGAATGGTGGGTCAAACTGTTGTCGCCCGAGCGGTGGGTTGATCGCCTTTCGCCCCGCTTTTTAGACCGTGCCCGTAGTGCCGGGATCCCCCGGCCGATGACATTGACCCTCGCCGTCGAGGGCCGCCATTACGAGTTGGTGCTTACACGCCGTTCACTGCGGCTGAACTGTGCCACAGCCACTGCCCATCCCGACGTAGCGTGCAACGCAGCGACCTTTCAGGACCTGCTACTGAGCAACTTGGATATCCCAGAGGCAATCCGAAATAGATGGCTTCGCGTGAGCGATAAGCAGACCACAGCGATTCTTGCCGGCCTCTTTCCCCCGCGATACTTCTGGCAATCGCACTTCGAGTTGCTGAGAATTTAAGGTAACGGGTTACGGTCCAGCAGTTAGGTCATTCCCGCGCAGGCGGGAATCTAGATCGCTTGCTAACCTCGAGTTCCGCTAGCAGTATTATAGCTGTAGTACCAAACGACTGGGGAACCGGAACACGGAAGTGATATCCGCTCTATTTGAAGAATGGGCCACGGATGAACACGGATCGAACGGATTTGCACGGATCGATGATATGAGACGAAGTTCCACAATTTCTATCTCTTTATCCGCGACCATCCGCCCAATCCGTGTACATCCGTGTTCTATTCATTAGTAGCATTACACGATTGGGTAATTGGAACACAGGTGATATTTGCTCTTGGGAACTGGTTCCCCGCCTGCGCGGGGATGACTGAATAATTCTCCCCGCCCCTTCATTCCTTTCCCGAACTGCTCAGATACCCGGCACTTGATTGGAAATACTTCCGCCGTCGCTGCTGGGTCTCGGTGGAATTCTCGGCCAAAAAGGAGATGGCGAACCAGGTTGGCAAACAATTTGGCGAGGCCTCGAAACCCTGCTTCTCTGTCTACGAGGTGCCGAAGCACTCGCCAACAAATGTGGGTAATATTGAGGGCGGTGGCCTGGGCTGATTTAGGGTTGTCCCGTTGGGACGTTAGAAATCCGAATATCGCCATCCAGACCGCGCGGGGTAAATCAAAGCAATTTGCGACGTCCACATGCCGCACTCCCGATGGCCAGAATTGCCAAGGCCAGTGTGCCTGGCTCAGGAATGTTGCCTTCGTCATCGGGCACAACCGAAATCGTGAATCCCTTCTTGTCGATCAAGGCCCCCGTGCCGGTCCCTGTGGTGGCGGCAAAGAGAATATTGTCGACCGTGACCAAGACTTTGGTCGCCAGAGCAGGCAAGTCCACATTCAAGGCCCCCACCCAGGCAGAAGCCAGCGATGGTCCCGTGGCATCGATAGAGTGTTGAAATGTATTCTGCGGTGTAAAGACAAAACTGTGCAGCGATGCCGGCAGATTCACAACCTGCCCGTTGATCATCACCACCTGAATGACCGCCAACGCATCGACAGAAGTGTAGGCATCGCCACCAAAAGGTGCTTGGAGTATGGATAGCCCTACCTCGGAAAACTTCAGCTCATCGAGAAACTGGCCCGGTTTGGCCGTGATCATCAGCGACAGTTTTCCATCGGTACTATCGGAGGGTCCACCGCTGACGGAATTGGCAGAAAAATTCCCCGTGGGAGAGAAAACCAGCTCGTCGCCTACAGCGAATGGCTGATCGTAAAGTGGCAAGGGATCGAGAGTGGGTGAACTTTCGGTGATCGCCGTGAAAAATGCAGAAGTGCCCATCACATTCGAGTGAATGAGGCTGGCCGAGGCCACTGTGCCACTTCCAAGGACTCCAACTACACTAGCGACGAGCATTACCGAGCAAAGCTTCAGATAATTCATAGGTGCAACCTCTGTGTGATGATTGTTCCAACTGACGGATGGAGAATCCCCGCAGGCAAGTTGCGCGCAGCAACCGCCACTACAGTTCTGTGTGATCAACAAGATCTCTTAGTGCGCTGCACACAAACGATGCAGTCGCAATATCCCTTGTTTGGCAATCAGCAGCCTCAACGCACCGCTAGTTCGGATCTACGTTGAGTAAAGAATCTTCTACATTTCGGCTGCTTCGCCACCCGATCAGTCCCGATCAGACGAGCTTCACCCTTTGCCGGGTGTGTTACCGTGCCTCTCTATTTCACATTAGTTGCCATTTCCAAAGAGTCAATCATTTTGTTCCACGCCGTTTAGAGCACCAGGGCGGTATTAGGCTCTGGAAATACGTGTTTTAGCGGTTATGTGGGAGGATTGAGGAACAGAAGCCGAGAAATCCTGGCGGCCGTTGGACCGTGGATTTATGCCTAGAAGCATTAATTCTACTGTCCCGACCTATCGACGTTGATTTATCCGCAATGGCGGCAAGCGGTTA
>CALMBE010000400.1 GCA_937860165.1 uncultured Planctomycetaceae bacterium | reverse complement strand
GCGGGGTACCGCCGTGGCCATGGCACCCTCCATTTTGGATAACTGGTCGGCCTGATCGAATACAGGCGGCGGGTTGTCAATTTTCACCGCTGGGGGTACGCTGACGGGTCTCGACTCTTTCATTTTCGGGGGTACTTGTAGGGGGCGAACTCCACCAGAGTTTGCCAACGTCGGTTCATGATTCGTAGCGTAATGGATGAACAACGGATTGTAATCACGGGCGTGGGGCTCACGGCTCCTAATGGCGACACGCTGCCCGACTTTCGACGTGCGCTGCTGGCGGGGCAAAGTGGCGTCAGTCGCTATCACATTCGCTATGTCGGAGAGACGCTCGCCGGTGAATGCCATTTCGACGAGCTCAAATATCAAAAGCGGAAAGAAGTCCGCCGCGGCACTCGGGCAGGCAGCGTGAGTATCTACTGCGCCAACGAAGCGATTGCCGATTGCGGTATCGAGTGGTCTGCCGTCAACCCTGAGCGCGTCGGGGTCTATGTCGGCGTGACCGAACACGGCAATGTCGAAACTGAAAACGAAATCTATGAGATCAAGGCGTTTGATTACGACACCAAGGTCTGGTCCCATCACCACAATCCCCGCACTGTGGCCAACAATCCGGCGGGCGAGATCACGCTCAACCTTGGCATCACGGGACCCCACTATACGATTGGTGCCGCCTGTGCGGCTGGCAACGCGGGGCTAATTCAGGGGGCCCAGATGTTGCTGCTCGGGGAATGCGACTTCGCACTAGCGGGGGGCGTGTCAGAAAGCATCCGCACCTTCGGCATTTTCGCCGGCTTTGCCAGCCAAGGGGCACTCGCCGAGAATGCTGACCCCGCGCGGGCGAGCCGACCGTTTGATCGCGACCGCAATGGAATTGTCGTTTCCGAAGGGGGCTGCCTCTTTACCTTGGAACGCTACAGCGACGCGTCCCGCCGCGGGGCTAAAATCTATGGCGAGCTTGTTGGCCATGCCATGACCAGCGATGCGAGCGATTTTGTGTTACCCAATCCTGAGCAACAAGCCCGCTGCATGAATCTCGCTCTAGAGCGGGCGGGGCTCGCTGCCGACGATATCGACATCGTCAGCACGCACGCCACCGCCACCACCAGCGGCGACATTCAAGAGTGCGAAGCCCTCCGGCGGGTCTTTGGTAACACCAAGCACACGCTCATCAACAACACTAAAAGCTTTATCGGCCATGCCATGGGAGCGGCGGGTTCGTTGGAATTGGCCGGGAATTTGCCTTCTTTCGACGACGCCGTTTGCCATCACACGATCAATGTGGACAATCTAGACCCAGAGTGCGAACTGCCGGGACTCGTGTTAAACGAGCCTCGGCAAAAAACCGAGATCAAAACGATCCTCAGCAATTCCTTCGGCATGTTAGGAATCAACTCGGCAGTGATTATTCAAAAAGTGTAACTCGAACTTACGAACAGGCTGATCGAGGGTTCTCGACTTCCTGCAATACAAACTTTGAACTCAGAACTTAAAGGCGACTTGCCATGACAGATGCAGCAATTCGAGAAGTAGTCCTCGGCATTTTAGAATCCATTGCCCCCGACGAAGACCTGACGCAACTCGACGATGCGATCAATTTCCGCGATCAATTGGAACTCGACAGCATGGACTTTCTGGACATCGTGATGGAGCTCCGCAAGCGACATCGCGTGCAAATCCCGGAAGACGACTACGTCAATCTGGCCAGCATGAATTCGACGGTCGCCTACCTCACGCCAATGATGAAGGACATTGAGAAAGTCTGATTTCGGAAATGTCTAATGACGAAATACCCAATGACGAAAGAATGACGAAGTGCTAATGACCAATCAAGATTCTTGCCGCTGCTCGTAATCCGCTTTTTTCGTCATTCCGTCATTCGTCATTTCTCCCCCCCCCCCCATGTACGATACGATCATCATCGGTGCAGGAATGTCCGGATTGGCGGCAGGCATCCGGCTGGCCATGTTCGACCAACGGGTGTGCGTCCTGGAACGCCATACCACCATCGGAGGCTTGAATTCTTTCTATCGGCTCCGCGGCCGAGACTACGATGTCGGTCTGCACGCCCTGACAAATATCACCCCCAAGGGAACCAAGAAGGGTCCCCTGGCCAAATTGCTGAGACAACTTCGCATGTCGTGGGACGATTTTGCGATCTCTTCACAACTGGGATCCAAAATAATCTTTCCCGGTGTCCAGTTACGCTTCGATAACGACATCGCTCTACTCCGGAGCGAAGTCAAAAACGAGTTCCCGGACCAAGTGGATAACTTCGATCGCTTGATTTCGGAAATCGCCGATTTCGATGATCTGGGGTCGGACGAACAGCACATCTCGGCCCGGGTCCGCGTGGCGGAGATCATTAGCGATCCGCTGCTCGTGGAAATGTTGTTTTGCCCGCTCATGTTTTACGGTTCGGCCCGCGAACAAGACATGGACTGGGGACAGTTCTCGATCATGTTTCGCAGCATTTTTTTGGAAGGACTCGGGCGTCCCCACGCCGGCGTGCGCCTGATTCTCAAACAACTTGTCCGCAAATACCGGGAACTGGGAGGCGAGCTCAAGCTCCGCGCCGGGGTGAAGGAAATCGTCGTCGACGGCGGCCACGCGACGGGTGTTATTCTCGAAAGTGGAGAGCAACTGGAAGCACGGCGGGTCTTGTCGTCGGCGGGTTGGAACGAAACGATGCGGCTCTGTGACGATGGCCAACCGGTCACGCTCCGCCAATCGGGACGGCTTAGTTTCTGCGAAACCATTGCCTCGCTGGACCTCCAGCCACAAGAATTGGGCCATCGCGCTACGGTCACTTTTTTTAACGATAGCAACAAGTTCCAGTGGTCTGTTCCCGAAGGGCCCTGCGATGTGCGGAGCGGAGTGATTTGCAGCCCCAATAACTTTGCCTACGACGAAGCACTTGACCTCGGCACGATGCGAATCACGGCGCTAGCCAACTTCGACTATTGGCACGGGCTCGACCAACGGCAATACCAGCTCGAAAAACTGCGCTGGTACGAACGCATCACCGCCTCAGCCGTGCGATTTGTACCCGACTATCGCAGCCGTGTGCTCGATACCGATATGTTTACCCCCCAAACCATCGTGCGGTTCACGGGGCACGACAATGGTGCGGTCTACGGTGCACCGGAAAAACAACTCAATGGCTGCACGCACTTACCGAACCTGTTCATCTGTGGCACGGATCAAGGTTTCGTAGGCATCATCGGCAGCATTCTCAGCGGCATCTCGATGGCGAATCAGCATTGCCTGAGAGACTGAGAGTGGCGTGTGGTCTCTAGATATTCTGTACGGCTCGGTATAATATGGACGAGTGTTAAAATCACTCAAGCCAAGTCACAAGGAAAACAATATGGAATCAGAAGAACTTCAAGAATTGATCTCTGAATGCCCTTTGCAGATCCGCATGAACGACGGACGAGAGTATTTGGTTGAAAAGCCGGAATTTATTGTAGTTGGCGATTACACTGCGGGTATCTTGATCGATGATGCAGGGGTAAAGCGAAATGCGGTAATTACTTTGATGAATATTACCATGGTGATACCACATGCTTCGGCCGGAAACTGACTTTCATTCTCCAGGATGTCAGACACCGCTTTTCCGCCAATGACCTCCTGAATTCGTCGGGAGAACCTATTAACAGGATTTATTTCCATTGCCCAAGGATTTTCTCAAAGACACCCGAGATGAATACGACGTGATCGTCATCGGGAGCGGTTTGGCCGGGCTCACCGCGGCGAACATGCTCGGCAATGCGGGTTACAGTGTCCTGCTGCTCGAGCAACACTACAAACTCGGGGGGATGGCCACTTGGTTTAAGCGGCCTGGCGGGCATATCTTCGATATCTCCCTGCACGGATTTCCCCACGGCATGGTAAAAAGTTGCCGACGGTATTGGTCCACCGAAATTGCCGACAGCATCGTCCAGCTCAATCGCATTCGGTTCGACAACCCGATGTTCTCGCTCACCACCACTTTCAATCGCGAAGATTTTACCAAGCTCCTGATCGAGCAATTTCGCGTCGATCCCGTGGCGGTCACTGGCTTTTTCGTCGCCGCTCGCAAAATGGATTTTCAGGACGATCAGCATCTCACCACCCGACAGTTATTCGATCGCTTCTTCCCAGGGCGTGAAGATGTGATTCGTCTGTTGATGGAGCCGATCACCTACGCCAATGGCAGCACCCTCGAAGACCCCGCGATCAGTTATGGCATCGTGTTCTCTAACTTCATGTCCAAGGGGGTGTTCACTTTCCAAGGTGGCACCGACCGGCTCATCGGACTCATGGAACAAGAATTGAGAACCAACGGCGTCGACATTCGCATCCGCTGCGACGTCCAGCGCATCCGCTGCGAACAGGGTCGCGTGCGGGGCGTGGAAGTCAATGGAAAGTTTATCAAGTCGCGGGCTGTGATCTCCAATGCGAACCTCAAGCAGACCATCTTCCGGCTGGTGGGCGAGTCGCAATTGGATCCGGAGTTTGTCGAAGCCGCCCAAGCCGTGCGGCTCAACAATTCTAGCACTCAAGTTTACATGGCCTTGAAGGCAGACGATGCGATCGACGAATCGACCGGCGATTTGCTGTTCAGTTCGACGGCCCCCGTCTTTCGGACCGATCTCCTCTTGAGCCGCGACATCACGAGCCGCACTTATTCTTTTTATTATCCGCGCACGCGACCGCAGGGGCGTCCCCGCTGCTTGATCGTTTCGAGCACGAATGCTCGCTATGAAGATTGGGCAAACCTGAGCGAAGAAGATTACGAAGCCAGCAAACGAGATGTGATCGAAACCACGCTCGATGCCCTCGACAAATACGTGCCGAATGTTCGAGAGCGGATCGACCATGCCGAGGCTTCCACCCCCCGCACTTTTCAGCACTTTACTCAACATGTCGCGGGTGCCAGTTTCGGTACCAAATTCGAGGGCTTGCGGG
>CALMBE010000399.1 GCA_937860165.1 uncultured Planctomycetaceae bacterium | reverse complement strand
ATCGCTCATCAGCGCCGAGGTTTCGCGAGTGGTGCTACGGCACACGGAGTGTGCCTACTACAATCTGACGGACTCTGCGGATTTACAGCGATTCATCCATGGGACGCGTGGCGACTGTCACGGTTACGGTCTTGCGCTCCGTGCCATTGCGTCCTTGGCGTGCGATTTCCACGGGAACACGACTTCCAACTGGTGCGGCGGCGATGGTGCGACTGAGGAGCGTGGGATCGGAGAATTCGATGCCATCCCACGTGAGAATCACATCACCTAAGCGAATCCCCGCGTCGGCGGCGGGAGTATCCGGTTGAATCCGCATGACAAAGACGCCCTGGTCTTTTTCCAGGCCCAGAATCTCGGCCACGCGATCGCTGACCTTGCTCGGGCCGACTCCCAAATAGCCACGCGCGACGTGGCCAACCTTGCGGATTTCTTCGTAACTGGCGCGGGCGATCGTGCTGGGGATCGAGAAGCTGATCCCCTGGTAGCTTGGGCCATAGATCGCCGTGTTGATTCCGATGATCTTGCCCTCGAAGTTGACTAACGGGCCGCCGCTGTTGCCAGGATTCACGGCGGCGTCGGTTTGGAGAAATTCTTGGTAGACGGAACTCCGCTCGGTGGGAATTCCCCGCCGTTCCTTCGCACTCAAGATGCCGAAGGTGATGCTTTTCTGAAATCCAAAGGGGCTCCCGAGCGCCCAGACCCATTCGCCGACATCGAGTTTATCGCTATCGCCCCACTCGGCGGCTTGAAGATTGTCGAGTTCGGTTTTCAGGACTGCCACATCGACCAAGGGGTCGCTGCCGATAACACTGGCAGGTCCCCGGCGTCCGTCACTCAATTGAACTTCCAGGGACGGCACCCCTTCGACGACGTGATAGTTGGTCACAATGTATCCGGCGGCGTCCACGATGACCCCCGAGCCTTGCCCCGTGCCATGGCCGAGATGGGTCCGCAGATGGACGACACTCGGACCCACCGCATGGGCCAGGAGCCGAGAAGCGTCGTTGAGTTGCATCAAGTTCAGTTCTTGCAGGTGCTCGCGGGCAACATCGAATTTCGCCTGCTCTTCCCCCCGCACGAGTCGATATTGAATCTTTTCCGCGATCGAGGGAGCAATCAGCAACGCCAGCAGCAGACTGAAGACCCACAGCAAGCGGCGGAGGCGATTGATGTCCTGCTGGGTAGCGGGGGCCGTCGCAGAAAGATCGACTGGTTCCGAGGGAACCAAGGGAGCATTCGCCCCGAGGGGAAGCGAGTCCGTTTGCGATGTCGGTGATTCGAAGCTCACGGCAGGTTCCTTGAAAGGTTTTACAAGAAATCGCGCGTCCGACCGCGTGGGATGGACGGCGCTCCCTGCATTATACCGTACCTGGGCTGAAAGGGACTACTGTTCAGTTTTCGCGGTAGTTTTCGAGTTTCAAGCAATTTGAACGTTCAAATTGCTAGAGCGCTAGCCACTCTCGTGCTCCGCTTGCAGTACGATAGCTGTAGTTCCAAACGACTGGGAAATTGGAACATGTAAGTGTTAAGTGCTCTAATTGAAGAGTGGGCCGCGGATGAACGCGGATCAAACGGATTTACACGGATCGTTGGAATGAATCGAAGTTCCACAAAACCTATCTCTTAATCCGCGGCCATCCGCCCAATCCGCGATTATCCGCGTTCTATTCTTAGAGCCTATCCAAGAACCCATACGTAGGACGGTCCCCTGGGCCGTACACCAAGTA
>CALMBE010000398.1 GCA_937860165.1 uncultured Planctomycetaceae bacterium | reverse complement strand
GAAGGGATTGTCCGGCGGCAGCGAGCCGTCGCGATTGGCACGCCCCACTTTTGCGGCCAGCGACGTCAAGTTGTTGTCGACACCCGCGCCGGCGCCCAGGTCGCCGATCGACCAGTACAGCTTGCCGTCGCGCGCGAAGCCGATGCCGCCGCCGTTGTTGTCGCGGTTGCCGCCGAACAGGGCGCCGAACTGGAGGTACTGCGCCAGCATGGAAATGGCGCCGCCGATGGTGGCCGCGACCGCCATGGTGAGCGTGTCGTAGTTCCTCACGTGCGCCAGCTCGTGCGCCATCACGCCCGACACCTCTTCGGGCGTCAGCGCCTCGAGCAGGCCGGTGGAGGCGCAGACGGCGGCGTTGGCCGGATTGCGGCCGGTGGCGAAGGCGTTGGGCTGCGCATTGTTCATGACGTAGACGCGCGGCATCGGCAGCTCGGCCCGGCGCGCCAGGTCCTGCACGATACGGTAGTATTCGCCGCCCCTGCTGGCGTCGACTTCCTCGGCGCCGTACATGCGCAGCACCATCTTGTCGGACTGCCAGAGGCTGAACATGTTCATGCCCAAGGCGATGACGAAGGCGATGACCATGCCGGTCTGTCCGCCCAGAACGCCGCCCATGGCCACGAAGATGCCCGTCAGCACGGCGAGCAGCAGGCCGGTCTTGGCGTAGTTCATCGGCATGGATCGTTTCCCTTGGATCTGGTTCCAGATGCCGGCTCCGCAAGCGGCCGGCGCATGATAATATGGGGGTGGCGTTGGCCGACGACCAGGGCCGCTTGCCGCTGCTGACCCCGATGAGCGAAGTTGCCGGTCGGATGAGCATCCAAGAGGGGGCCAAGTATTTGGAACGCCCCCAAATGGGTCGCGGGATCCTGTTGGGGGGCGTGCCGGGAGTGGCCCCAGCGTCGATCACGGTGCTCGGTGGCGGAGTGGTAGGTGCGAACGCCGCTAAGATTGCGGCAGGCTTCAATGCCGACGTGGCGATACTCGACATCAACATGGATCGCCTGCGTTATTTGGACGACGTGATGCCTCCCAATGTGACCTGCCTATTCAGTGATCGTCATACAGTTCGCGCCCAACTCGAACGGGCCGACTTGGTCGTCGGGGCTGTGCTAATCCCAGGTGCCAAGGCCCCGCGCTTGGTCGAAGAAGAAGACCTCAAACGCATGAAGCCCGGAAGCGTGATCATCGACGTGGCCATCGACCAGGGAGGCTGCATCGCCACGAGCCGGCCCACTTCGCACAGCCAGCCCACTTACATCGTGCATGACGTGGTTCACTATTGTGTGACCAACATGCCAGGGGCCGTGGGCCGCACGAGCACCTACGCCCTCTGCAATGTGACGCTCCCCTATGTCATTCAAATTGCACAGCAGGGAATCGAAGCGGTGGCCAAGAAGTCGCGGCCGATCTCGCGAGCGATCAACTTGCACGCCGGCGAAGTGACCAACAAGGCCGTAGCGGAGACATTCGGCATGCCATGCTCCGAGCGATTCGCAGGAAACTAACTTGATGCACTCCCCGATTCCAACACTCATGTGGCAAGGCGATGTCGACGGTCAGCTTGTCTTGCTCGATCAAACGCAACTTCCCGGTGCGTTGGTCTTCTTGGAATGTACCAATGCCGATGAGGTGTGGATCGCGATTCAAGAACTGCAAGTCCGCGGCGCGCCGGCCATCGGAATTGCGGCGGCCTATGGTGTTTGTCTCGGGGCACAGGCGGCTCTCGACACCGAGATCGAGGCGATGCAATCGCGAGTGCTGCAGGTATGTGATTACCTCGCCACCAGTCGGCCCACGGCCGTGAATCTCTTTTGGGCCCTGGAGCGGATGAAACAAGTCGCCCAGCGAGCCGGGTCGTCCCGACCCCGGCAACGCGCCTCAGAATTATTGGCTGAAGCCCGCGCAATCCACAGCGAAGACGCCCAGATGTGTGCAGCCATCGGCCAGCACGGGGCCGAACTCTTTTCAGACTTACCCAAGGGAAGCGGAATTCTGACCCACTGCAACGCCGGGGCACTCGCTACGGGGGGCGAAGGCACTGCCCTGGCAGTGCTTTTTGAACTCGCTCGCCGCGGCCAACAACCCAAGGTGTGGGTCGACGAAACGCGACCGCTCTTGCAGGGAGCCCGCCTTACCACCTGGGAACTCATGCAGCGCGAAATCGATTGCACCCTCATCTGCGACAACATGGCCGCCCAAGTCATGCAAGCCGGGGCTGTGCAAGTGGTGATTACCGGTGCGGACCGTATTGCGGCCAACGGCGACTCGGCCAACAAGATCGGCACGTACAGCCTGGCGGTGTTGGCCCACGCGCATGGAATTCCTTTTTACATCGCGGCCCCAACAAGCACGTTCGATCCGGCGATTGCCACGGGGAATGAAATACCGATCGAGCACCGTTCGGGCCGCGAGATTGTGCAAGGATTTGGCAAGGCAATTGCCCCCGAGGATGTGCCTGTTTACAACCCTGCTTTCGATGTCACACCGGCGAGTTTGATCGCGGGAATCATCACCGAGCGGGGCGTTATTTCGCAGCCCACCACGGAGCGCATTGCCAATTTGCTTTGAAAAAGTAAATCTAGCTAACCGTTAATATACGCTAATAATCACTAATAATCAGAACATCGCGGTAGCGTTCACAGACTTCGGCTTGCTCAAACAATCAATGACTAGTGCTTTGTCAAACCGAAAAATGAGGGTGCCATGGCCACGGCGGTACTCCG
>CALMBE010000397.1 GCA_937860165.1 uncultured Planctomycetaceae bacterium | reverse complement strand
AAAATCAAATATCTGCCCTGAGCCCTCAGTGCCTTTGCGGTTTCCCCGCTTAACGAGAGTTGATTGGAATTTGCGAACATGGAAGTAGCGTCGATTCCCGACTTGCCGCTGAGCGAGTGCTTGAAGATCGTGGCCAAGCAATTCGATGTCGAAACGATTGCCTCCCGGGAGATCGACCAAGCAGCCGTGTTGGAATACTACCGGCAAAGCGATCGCGGGTACCGCTTGTTTCACTCGCGCGAGGGGGCGATGCACGTTGCCCTTGATCGGGCTGGCGAATTCACCACGGCGGGTTATCTGGGCCAGGTCGAACTCATCGCTGAGCGACTACGGAATCGCCAAGCCGAAAATGTGTTGGAGGTTGGCTGCGGCGTGGGTTATAATCTTCGGCATCTCGCCGCTCTGTTTCCCGAAGTCCCCTTCACGGGTGTCGATCTTTCGGCGGAACATGTGACGAAGGCCAGCCAGGAAGCGGGCGGCCTTCAGAATGCGAATTTCGAGCAGGGCGATTTCCATCACTTGCGATTTGCCGAGAACAGTTTCGACGCGGTTTATGCAGTCGAATGTTTGTGTCAGGGAGAGAATTGGCGTGAAGTGATCGCCGACTGCAGTCGTGTGTTGCGACCGGGGGGGCAGATGATAGTGGTCGACTGTTTTCGGCATGCGCCGCTTGCTAATTTTGCCGAGGACTTGCAACAGGCGGCACGGTTGGTCGAAAAAACGATGGCGGTCGAGGAATTCGCGGTTCTCGACATGTGGCTAGAGCACGCCCAGGCACAAGGCCTGACTCTGATCGACCAGAAAGAACTTTCCGATCAAATCAGCCAGAATCTGGCCCGATTTTACAGTCTCTCGAGGCGGTATTTCAAATTGCCCCTAGCCGCCCGCGCATTCTTGAAGGCCTTTCCCCCGCGCTTAATCGAGAACGCGATCTCGGGGCTGTTAATGCCTTTCACCGTGGGCAGCGGCCTGCATCGGTATTATCTGTTGTGTTTAGAAAAGCACTAGCCGTCGGCAACTCCATAACACGAGTGTTTCACCCCACAGCGAGAAAATGGTGGTAGATACCGAATGGCGCTTGAGACTCTGAAAGTCCATACATCTCCCGAAGCAGTGAGTCTATGAATCCTGCGGAGGTGATATCTTAATACCAGACTACTTGGCACTACTTTGCGTTCTTCTTCGCCTGCTTGGCGGCGCGCTTTTCCTTCTGAGTCTGAAGTGGTTTCTTCTGAGCTTCGCGCTTACCTTTGTCTTTGCTTCCTTTGTCGGCCAAAGTAAATCCTCCTAAATAAGTGCATGAAATGGGGAAACCAACGAATTATAGCAGTTTCCGGAAAAACACAAGTGATCTTTTTCCAATCTAGATTCCACAGGAATAAGTAGTCCAGGCGGTCGCTTCTCCGGTCGGGGGTGCCGTCGCGATTCTCTGCGGAAGGCGAGCAGGTTCGGCACGGGGCCCATTGAGCGCGACCCCAAGGTCTACTATTCTGGCGAAAATGAAAACAGCCACTCTCACTTCCAAGAAAAATGAGAATGGCCGCATGTGAATAGATAGCTATGAACTTGCTCTGCGATCAAGCCGCTGCTGAGCAGTGACCGCGCTTTCTTTGAGCAATTAAAACTACGCTGCCAAGGCAAGCGAACCAAGCTGTCGTGGGCTCGGGTATGACAAAGGGGCCTTCATAGCCGGGAGTGTGGAAAGCTGCCACGTTGATCGCGTAGTTGCTGATGGTAGCCCCTCCGCCAGCACCACGGGCGAAGGTCACCGAGAGTCTGGCGAGCATCGTGTTCGTATGATTCACATGCGGTACGACCACGGTCGTCACTGGAGAGTTATACACTCCCCCCGCCAGAAACATTGTTGAAAACGCAAATGAATATGGCATGCTGATGCCGATTGGTTCGCCGTGAGGCGCGATATTGTGTGTCAAATCTCCGAACACGGTCATGCTCTCCTCTCCGATCCCGGCAATAGCGTCGATATCGATGTGATGTACCCAATTGATACCTTCAATCACCACATGGCTGTCATGACCGACGATCGGGCCATGCGTCGTCCTCGACAGAAAGTTAAACGGAGTGTCAATGATCGGCCCGGGAGCCGAGGTGAAGGGCGCAGCCACTCCCGCGCTGCACAGAGCGCTCAAGGCAAGAAATGCTCCCAGCAAAAGTCGAACACTCGATTTCATTAGAACCCCCCTTTGCCACTGGCAAACAGATACACCGCACAAGAGATGAGTTTGGAAACGAACCAAACTCGCAGTGCGGCCCATTCTATCACTTCGCTCTCCACTCCGATTCAAGATTACTGAAATAAATCCTTGCATTTCAAGTTGTGTTCTTTACTCCCCCCGCTCGGGTTATGTGGTCTAAGGAATGACTCAAGAATAACTTCCGCATTTCAAGGCTGGCTGCCTTTGGTCTGTACGCCGAAGGTGTAAAATCTTTCAGCCCAGGGTTGTCCCGGTCCGCCGGGACTACCCT
>CALMBE010000396.1 GCA_937860165.1 uncultured Planctomycetaceae bacterium | reverse complement strand
CCGGGGTACCAGCGTGAGCATGGCACCCCAAAGTGAAAAAGTGATCGGCCCTGCTGGAATAGGAAAGGGGAAATGCGAAAGTGGAAAGGGGATATGATTTCCCAAATCCCTTTTCCCCGGTTTCACGTGGAACAAGCTTAGCAATTCTTGCTAGCAAAGCGACTCGGTAATCTGCGCGTTTCACGTGAAACGGGTTGACTGGCGCGGTTGTTTCACGTGAAACGACTTCTTAGCCGTTCCGCTGTCGATAAACCTTGGGAACACTCACCGGGTCAACGCCCGGGGGTAGCAGCCCCCAGGGCATCAAGGGTTTTCACCGCATGGGACGAGTCATTTGCATCGCCAATCAAAAAGGGGGAGTGGGAAAAACGACCACGGCCCTCAATTTGGCTGCGCTTCTTGCCATAGCCGGCCAGCGGACCTTGCTCGTGGATCTCGATCCCCAGTGCAACGCCACCAGCGGCTTGGGATTCAAACCGGCAGCCCGGCACGCGTTGGTCGATAGCCGACCGCTTCGCGAGTCCTTTGTTGCTTCCCAGGAGGCCAACCTTTCTCTTTTACCCGGTGCCAGGAGCTTTCAGGATGTCGATGCCCTGGCCCATTCGACCGATAACCAATCGACGATGCTGGCCACCCACTTAGCGGGGAGTCTGGGGATGTTCGATGCGGTGCTGATCGATTGTCCCCCCTCGCTCGGGCAACTTACCAGGACTGCCCTGGCCAGTGCTAGCGAGGTCCTGATGCCGATCCAGTGCGAGTATTTCGCCATGGAAGGGCTCACGCAAATGATCGATGTAATCCGGCAAGTGATGCAACTCCCGAATAGCCGATTATCATTCGGTGGCATCCTGCTGACGATGTACGATGCCAGCCTGGAACTTACTGCGGAAGTCGACCGCGAGGTCCGAAATTTTTTTGGTGAGATAGTTTTTCAAACGGTCATTCCACGAGACATAGCTGTTTCTGAAGCACCCAGCCACGGAAGGTCGGTGGTTCAATATGCCCCGCGCTCACGGGGGGCACGGGCTTACGTGGAACTTTGCATGGAGGTGATGGATCGTGAATAATCAACGTCGCTTGGGTCGCGGACTGGAAGCCCTCTTGGGTTTTTCGTCCGATAATTCCAATACTCAGCAATTGGATTCCGCAATTACCGGATCGGACTCAGTTCTCCCGGCACCGGGAGCTGGGCAACAGTGGATCGATCTGGGCCTGGTCGATCGCAACCCCTACCAGCCACGTCAGCAGTTCGACGAAGCCGAAATGGCCGATCTGTGTGACAGTATCCGCGTCCATGGATTTCTACAACCCATCCTCGTAAGGCCCTTTAATGGTCGCTACCAGATCATCGCTGGCGAACGTCGCTTTCGCGCGGCTCAACTCGCCAACTGGCTCCAGGTGCCGGTGATGGTCCGCGAAGTTGACGACCGGCAACTTGCCGAGTTGGCGATTGTCGAAAACATTCAGCGCAAGGATCTCAACGCTTTGGAAAAAGCGGCATCTTTCGCACGCTATCTCCAAGAGTACGGATGTACCCAAGAAGAACTTGCCGGACGCTTGAATATCGATCGCTCCACGGTCGCCAACTTGATTCGCCTGCTGGAACTGCCCGAGGCCGTCAAGTCGTTGTTGGCTTCCGGCGAGATCACTCAGGGCCACGCCCGCGCACTCCTGCCTTTGGGCGACGAGGAAGAACAAAAGTCGTTTGCGCTTCGCATCTGCCAGGATTCGCTTTCGGTGCGAGCGATTGAACAACTGGTTCAAGAACACATCCGGCAGGCCGACGGGGAACGTTTGAGTGTGTTCACGGGGACTGAAACCACGGATCCCGCTCCACCCTCGAGCAACAGCCACGTCAGCCAACTCGAAGAACAACTTCGATTGGCCCTGGGAACCAAAGTAGACCTCCGCCAGTCGGCCAAAGGGAAGGGAAAGATCACCATCCACTTTGCCACCCTGGAAGAATTCGACCGCCTGCGGGCCCTCTTGACAGGTATCGGTGACACGTTCCGTGAAGCGGGATGATGTATATTTGTTCACTATATTATTAAGGGATGATTAGAAGAGCGGGGCTGGGGACAAGAGGGACTTAGCCCGCTTTTCTCACCATACAGTAACCACGAATCCTACGAATCCCACGAATA
>CALMBE010000395.1 GCA_937860165.1 uncultured Planctomycetaceae bacterium | reverse complement strand
TCTCGCTGACAAGGCGCCTGAACTGCCCCAGGCGCAGGCGCTGGTGCGCCAGAGCCTCACCAACACCCGCACCTACCCGTTGCAGGGCCCCGAGCTTGCCGTCTCCCAAGCCCACGCCAAGTTCGACGAGCACGGCAGTCGTGCCATGGACCTTCAGCCAAGCGAACAGAGGATGGTTTCCCTGGCGGGTGGCTTCGAGTTGGGTGGCATTGACTTCGAGGAACGCCATAAAACCATACGCGAACGACGTCACGACAAACGCCAATCCCGTGGGGATCAGAAGCGTGTAGAACGGGTTTTTCCATTTGCTGGCGGACACGATTGGGAGCCTAACCTGGGTTAGTGGTCAGTTGTCCGTGGTCAGTGGTCTGTATCTGGCTGACAACTAACAACTGACTACGGACCACGGACCATTAACAACCGCATTATCGCCGAAATGTGCGTTGGTTTCTACCGAGAGTTTTGGCCGGGGAGGCGAGAAGAGAAAAGAACTGGATTCCCGCCTTCGCGGGAATGACACAAGTGATTACGGATTCCGGATTGCGGAGTGCGGAATGGGGAGCGGAGAAGGGTTTGGGTCAGAGGGACAATTTGCATTCCGCAATCCAGATTCCGCATTTCAAAGCCCCGGCCCCTGGAATTCAATTCTTCGTGCCCTTCGTGGCTTCGTGGTAAATCATCGCAGGACACTGCCTGTCGGCGCTGGCTAGTGCAAATGTGCCTGGGGCGGGGTAGACTGAACCGTTTGCACGAGTCACGTCTTTCCTCAGAGGGGCAGGTTGCCTTGGCCCAGTCTACGATTTCTCTCCGCGGTGTGGCGGTCAATAATCTGCAGAAGGTGGATCTCGACTTGCCCCATCGCAAGTTGATCGCCTTTTGTGGAGTGAGTGGTAGCGGCAAGACCAGCCTCGCGCTGGACACCCTCTATGCCGAGGGCCAGCGCCGGTACATCGAGAGTTTCTCGACCTACACGCGGCAGTTTCTGGAACAACTCGATAAGCCCGCTGCCGAGAGCATCACGGGTATTCCACCTTCGATTGCCATCACGCGGAAGAATGTGAATCGTTCCAGCCGGGCGACCGTGGGGAGTGCCACGCAGCTCAACGAGCACTTGCAACTGCTGCTCGCGCGGATCGGCGAGGTGATTTGCCATGGCTGCGGGGAACGGGTGAGCCAAGACTCCGCTGAGTCGGCTACCGACAAGTTGCAGCATCTGGCCGAAGGAGTCCGGCTGATGGTGGGATTCACATCGGTTCGCGGGTCTGACCGTCCGGTGGAGGTGTGGATCGCCGACCTCCTGGCGCTCGGTTATCGCCGGATCGTTAGCGACGGGCGCACGGTGGAATTGGCTCCGGGGATCGCATCAGATATTGACGGGCAGGATGCGGTCGAAGTGATCTTCGATCGGTTGTCGGTTGGTCCGACATCGGAGGCCCGCTTGAGGGATTCACTGGAATCGGCCCAAGAAGCGGGGCGCGGGACGTCGCTGGTGTGGATCGAGGTGGGCGAACCGTTGGCTTCGAGTTCAAACGGTGGGGAACGTGTCGAGATTGATGGGAAATCGTGGTTGCGGCGGCAGTTTAGCCAATTTTTCCGGTGCGAAACCTGTGGACTCGATTACCCCTCGCCCGAGCCCCAACTGCTGAACTTCAACAATTCGTTAGGTGCTTGCCCGCGATGCGAGGGTTTTGGCAATGTGATTGACATCGACATGGATCGCGTGGTTCCGGACGCGAGCAAATCGCTCCGCGACGGGGCCATCGCCCCTTGGAATTCACCTGCCTACGAACACGAGCTTCAGGAGCTACTGGCACTGGCCAAGGAATACAAGTTGCCGGTGGATGTGCCGTTTCGGGAGCTCACACCGGAGCAACTGTTGCTGGTGGTGGAAGGAGTGCCCGAGAAAAACTTTGGGGGACTCCAGGGATTCTTTGAGTGGCTCGAACGTCGCAAGTACAAAATGCACTTGCGGGTGTTTTTGAGTCGCTGGCGAAGTTATTACCCGTGCGGCGAATGTGGCGGGGCCCGGCTCAATCGGGCGGCACTGGCGATCCGGGTGGGTGGGCGGAACTTCGCCGAGATTTCCCGGTTGAAGATCAGCGACGCCTGGGCTTGGTTCGCGGAGTTGCAATTGTCTCCCTGGCAGCAACAGGTGGGAAGGCTGCTGCTGGAGCAAGTGGTGAATCGATTGGGATACCTGGATCGGGTGGGTGTGGGGCACCTGGCACTGGAACGACCGCTGCGAACCTTGAGTGGGGGCGAGGCACAACGGGTGGCACTCACCTCGGCCTTGGGTTCCAATCTGGTCGGCATGTTGTATGTGCTCGACGAACCGTGCGCGGGATTGCACCCCGCCGATGTGCCCCGAGTGGTGGATGCGATTCGCGGATTGCGGGACCGGGGAAACACCGTGGCGGTTATCGAACACGAGTCTGCCGTGCTGCGGGCGGCGGATCAAGTAGTGGAGTTGGGCCCCGGCGCGGGTGAATTCGGCGGCAAGCTGGTATTTCAAGGCACCCCCGAGGAAATGCTCGAAAGCGGCAAGAGTCGCACGGGGGACTGGCTTGCGGGCCGACGCACGCTCGAACGCCGAGACGCTCGCCGACCGTGCTCGCACGGAGCGATTCGACTCGAAGGTGCGCAAGGGCACAATTTGAAGAACCTATCGGTCGATTTCCCCCTGGGGGTGTTGTGCGTGGTGACCGGGGTGAGCGGTGCGGGGAAAAGTACCCTGGTCCAGCAAACGCTGTTTCCGGCGGTAGCGCAGCGGTTGCGAATGGAAGTTGACCAGTCTCAACCGTATCGTGAAATCCTGGGGGTGCATCAAATCGAAGAGGCGGTACTCGTGGATCAAAGCCC
>CALMBE010000394.1 GCA_937860165.1 uncultured Planctomycetaceae bacterium | reverse complement strand
CTGGGTGTTAACTAATTGTCATTTTCAGTTTTACTTACTTACGGTTTGCCAGGTAAACACCAACCGTTGGGAATTTGTCGCCTTCTTCGAGAAAAACATCCAGGAAGATTTTGAAGCTACTGCCAAGAATCCTAAGTTTCTGATGGTGACAGGCATGGCCAATATCCCGCGGGGGCAAGCACCGTTTCAGATTGGAAATAGTTTGATCTACATTGCCGAAGCTGCCAGCGGCACGGTCAACGCCTATGCACTACCTTGGAATGCGAGCCTTAACAATAAAGGGGAACCGCAGCAGGGGAGTTTTCATCGCGTGGCTGGCGGTTCGTTCCGTACCTCGTTTGTCCGAGACGAATGAGCGGCCCATGCAAATTTCAGTAAACGGTCAGGTGCGTCAATTACCCTGTGAAATCACGATTGCCGAGTTATTAAAGGATCTGAACCTCGATCCCCGGACTTTGGCCGTGGAACGCAACCTGCAGCTCGTTCCTCGTGCCCAACACGGAATGGTTCAGTTAGTGGAGGGAGACAAGATCGAAGTGGTCACGCTGGTGGGCGGGGGGTGAGAGTTTTCAATTTTGGTCCCGGCGGCAAGCACCGTAGATATTTGTAGCGAAAGGATTTCAAGAAACCATGGCTATTGATTTGCGAGCAGATTCGTCACTTACTATTGGAACGCACACGCTTTCGAGCCGCTTGATTGTCGGCACCGGGAAATATGCGAGCTACGCCCTGATGGCTGAGGCACTCGAAAGGTCGGGGACCGACTGCATTACCGTCGCCGTGCGGCGCGAGCGGCTGATCGATGCGGCGGGCAACAACCTGCTCGACTTCATCGACACCGATCGGTACACCTTGTTGCCCAACACGGCAGGGTGTTTTACGGCAGAAGATGCGGTACGTGTCGCACGGTTAGGCCGCGAGATTCTCGAAGGGATCGAAAATCCCGGCGCGGATTGGGTCAAGCTCGAAGTCCTGAGCGACACGCGCACCTTGCTCCCCGATCCTGTGGCCACGCTCGAGGCAACCGAGCAGTTGGTGGCCGACGGTTTCCAGGTGTTGTGTTATTCGACCGACGACCCGGTGATCGCCCGCCGCCTGAAACAAGCAGGTGCGACCAGCGTGATGCCAGCCGGTAGCCCCATCGGCTCGGGGCAGGGGGTTCTCAATCCCAACAACATTCGCATCTGCATGGAATACCTCAAGGAAGGGGACCAGGACTACCCCGTGATTATCGACGCCGGAGTGGGCACCGCCAGCGATGTGGTAATCGCCATGGAATTGGGAGTCGACGGCGTGCTTCTCAACACCGGTATCGCCCACGCCCGCGATCCCCTGCGGATGGCCGACGCAATGCGCCACGCCGTCGAAGCAGGTCATCAGGCCTACCAAGCAGGCCGCATTCCTCGAAAACTTTACGCCACCGCGAGCAGTCCCGAGGAAGGCACGATCACGGCAAAACCAAGGTAGCACTTTGACCATGAACGACTTGAGACGCCACTTATGGGCGCACTTCGGTTCACTGACTATTTTCTAGCGACCCGGACTCGCCCCGATCATGTCATGATTCGGGACGAATGGCATCGGTTAGCGATCATTTCTCACCGGAGAAAACCACGAATAATGCGAATCAAACGAATAATTTGGTTGGCTTTCCACCAGTATCTGACAGAATTCCCTGACAGGCTGTCACTGCATTACCTGCTCGCGCGAGAAGGAATCGGCTCAATTGAACGGGATTCGTACTATTAGTCTTATTCGTGGTGAGAAATCCGTGTTAGTGGTCGAATACCCGATTCGAGAAGAACTTCAGTCGGATGGTAGAATGCGGAGATGGGGTAGAATTGCTGAATTTGATAATCAGGTACTACGAGTTATTCTTTTGGAAGACAATGTGACGATCCACAATGCTTTCTTTGATCGTGATTTTGAGGAAAGAACATGAATATCCGCTACTTCGAGGATACCGATACAGCCCTGTTGGAATTCTCGACAGTCCCCCCCGTCGAGACACGTGAGATATCGGAAGATTTCTGTGTTGACCTAGATTCCCAGGGTCGCTTGGTGAGCATGACTATCGAACACGCCTCGCAACGGGCTTCGCTTGGCGAAGTCAACTACCGGAGGATCGAACGTTCGCCAGCGTAACCTTTGGACTTGACTTGCGCTCACTTTATAGCGAAGCCGTTGTAGAAGGATTGACCATGACCGACGACGAAGCTCGAGAATATGTCAGACGCTGGAAGCAAGCTGGCCCTGCTTTGGAAAAGGTGCGCCGCGATGAGTTGCGAATACTGCGCGATGAGGATGTTCGTGCGCAGATTCACGATTTGCTTGAGATTGCCGGTAAATTCCCGCAAAATCGTCCCACGAGTGGCTTGGTCGAGCAACAACGGATTTTCCAGAAGGCGCGGCAATGAACGAGGTTTTTGCCGCGGCCGAAGAGGTTCAGGGTTTTCTTCGCTCCAAGCAGTGGACGTTCTGTGTTATCGGAGGGTTAGCGCTCGCACGTTGGGGTCAGCCTCGTACCACCGCAGATGTTGATATTACTTTGCTGACCGGCTTCGGTACAGAAGAACCTTTTATTGACGTCCTCTTGGAAAGGTTTAACGCCAGGAAAAATAATCCCAAGGAATTTGCACTGCGAAATCGGGTTCTCTTGTTACAAGCCTCCAATGGAATTGGAATAGATATTGCTCTGGCAGCGCTTCCGTTTGAAGAACATGCAACGGCCCGGGCAACGGAGTTTGATTTTGGTCGAGGAGTCTCTCTGCTAACAGCATCTGCAGAAGATTTGGTCGTTCTCAAAGCCTTCGCTGGTCGCCCGCAAGATTGGATCGACCTTGAAGGCATTCTCATACGCCAAAATGACAATCTGGATTGGGACCTAATTCTCATGGAATTAGCCCCCTTGTGCGAACTAAAAGAATCTCCCGAAACCGTTGACCGGCTGGTAGAACTGCGTGACCAACTCACGGCGGAATGAAGGACCGCGGCTGATCCCAGTGCTTTGTCACAGCCTGATATTAGGGTGCCACTTTCCGACACGCCGGCGATTTCGG
>CALMBE010000393.1 GCA_937860165.1 uncultured Planctomycetaceae bacterium | reverse complement strand
GCATCCCCCAACTTGAATAATTGTTTGGCCTTGATTACAGACGATTTTCTGCAACCACGCAATTGAGCGAAACGCATGTCTACCGATACGATCCCCGATGAAAAGCGAGAAGCTACCGACGAGCAATACGTCACCCCGATTGGCAACGAACATGCCGGGCCACATCATCTGGAGTGGCCGGCAACCACGGTCAATCCGGTGCGTGTGCGATGGCGGTATGCGATTGGCATCCCCATGGTGCATGTGCTGGCCTGTCTGGCATTCTTTCCGTGGTTTTTTAGCTGGACGGGAGTCGTGCTGAGTGTCTTGGGACTATACGTCTTTGGCACGTTGGGGATCAATCTCTGCTACCATCGCTTACTTACGCACCAAGGGCTAGTTGCCCCGAAGTGGCTCGAACATACGCTCGCGATTTTGGGCGTTTGCACGATGCAAGATACACCGGCCTGTTGGGCGGCGATGCACCGCATCCATCACAAATATTCCGATGATCGGCCCGATCCCCACAGTCCGTTGGTGAACTTCTTATGGGGTCACTGCGGTTGGTTGATGTTCCACAACCGTGAGTTTATCAACGTCTACGACTACCAGCGGTTTACGCGGGACATCTTGCGGGATCCGTTTTACTTGACACTGGAAAAGAGCGAAAACTGGCTCAAGATCTACGCAGCCTCGATCTTGGTATTTTTCCTCGCCGGGTTTGCCATTGGCTGGCCCCTGGGTGGCACTCTGATGGATGGTGTGCAATTTGGCTCGAGTGCGATGGTGTGGGGTGTGTTTGTGCGGACGGTTCTGACTTGGCACATCACTTGGAGCGTGAATTCCTTTACTCATATTTGGGGATACCGCAATTACGAAACCGACGATAACAGCCGCAATAATTGGCTCGTCGGACTTTGGGCCAACGGCGAGGGTTGGCACAACAACCATCACGCCGATCAGCGTGCCGCCGCCCACGGCCACAAGTGGTGGGAATTCGACGTCACATGGCTCACGATCCGCTTGCTGGAGAAGGTGGGATTGGTGAAAGACGTCGTGCGTCCGAGGTGTTGGAAGGGGTAGTTGCGAGTTTCGAGGCGCGAGTTTCGAATTGAGTACCCGCGCTTCTTATTCCCGCTGTACCGGTTGTAACGCCTAGAATGCAGCAACTTGCGATGTCTGGGGCTGCGAAATATCGTATCGAAGTCCTTTGGTATCCCATACTTCGGTACGTCCTGGCGCGCTGTCGCCAGCTGCCCAGTTCACGCACCGACCTAAAGGTTTTGCCCCATGTCTGCTCTCCTTGAAGCTCCTTCGCTCGCGTCGATCAATGTCAACTCCGAGTTGTTTGCCGCGATCAACGACGCAGTGAACAAAGCCATCGACATGTGCGGCACGAAGGTCCGTTGTGTCGGAATCTCGGGGGTTCCCACGCAAGAAACCGGGGTCGTTACCGGTATGATCGGCGTCTACGGCAAGGTCTCGGGGTTTGTGACCGTCAACATGGCCGAGCGATTTGCGATTCGCGCCGTCGAAGGATTGCTCCAAGATCACTATGGCAAGCTCTGCTCGCAGGTCATCGACGGAGCAGGCGAAATCACGAACATCATCGTCGGGGGAGTGAAATCCGCGTTGTCGAAGACCGACTGGGCTTTTTCACAAATTACCGTCCCATCGGTGATTGTTGGACAGAACTTCACGATCGCGTATTCGCGCGGTCTGGAATTTCTCACCGTGACCTTTGAACACGACGATGCCGAAGCAATCCGCCCGGAAGACCGCACACTGCAAGTGAGCATGTCGTTGTTGGCGCTTTGAAGGGGAATGGGATCTGGGGGTTAGGGGCTGGGGAGATACATTACTAACCGTTTCCCTTTCCCGCCTTCGATATTTCCAGCCCCCAGATCCCGGCCCCTCACTCATCCGCTGCCCGTATCAGGTTTCGTCGGATGCGCGCATCCAGGGAGTGATCGTAGGCGTATAGTCGCAGATTTCAGCGGGGGTGAAATAGATCGCGATCTCACGGGCAGCCGCCTCGGGGCCATCGCTGCCGTGGACCAGGTTCATCTGTCGGCTGCTGCTATAGTCACCGCGAATCGTGCCGGGGGCAGCATTGAGGCCATTGGTCGCTCCGAGCATCTCGCGGACGACACGGATCACTTCGAGTCCTTCGATCACCGCCGCCACCACGGGGCCGCCGGTGATGAACGTTTCGAGCGTGGGATACCAGCCTTTTTGAACGTGCTCGGCATAGTGCTGTTTGGCCAAGTCGGGAGTGATCGTGAGCATTTTCAGTGCGATCACATTGAGTCCCTTTTGTTCAAAACGGGCAATGACTTGGCCCATCAGACGGCGCTGAACACAATCGGGCTTAAGCAGAATAAAAGTGCGTTCCATGAGTAGGGTTCAGGGGTTGGGGTTCAGGGTTCAGTAAGGGAAGTCAGAAAACAGCCGCGATACAACGTATCGCCGGTCTTTTGGGACTGCGGATTCTACGTGAAAACAGCAGGGCTCTCAAGGGTGGTTACGCGGCGCTAATTATCTAAAGGCTGCAAAGGTAATTCCGGTGGCATCTTGGTCTCCTTTGTGGCATAGTAGCAATATGCTCTCTAATTCAAAGCCAATAAAGCCACAGCGACTGCATGCACTCGCCGGGGAGATTGCGGGCCTGGGTCAAGGATGCTTTGTGTCAGGAGGATCGCTCATGAGTATTTATATTGATACTTCTGTATATCCAGATTCGAGTCCTCCGACAGAGAATGAGGAACTGTCCGACAAAGCCGATTACTTGCACCGTGTGTTGAGCGCATTTGACTTTGGACTCCCCCCCGAGGCGGACACTTTACGATTGCTTTCTAACTGGCGGGAAGTATTCGATACTTTTCAATTTCCCAGCTCGCCAGGGTATCACGCCTTACGGTCGTATTTCGGTTGGCCTGCTGTTGCGCAAGCACCCTTTCCCGGCGAACCCACTTATCTGAAACAAGATGCTCTGGAAGGGCGCACGGACGGGTTTGAAAACTGCGTCTAGTGCTTTGTCACAGCTTAATATGAGGATGAGCCGCAGGGCGCTAGCCCCCGG
>CALMBE010000392.1 GCA_937860165.1 uncultured Planctomycetaceae bacterium | reverse complement strand
TCCCTGTATCGCCCGGAGTTTTGAGAAACCATGGCAACCACCGCCCCCAGAATCGGCCATATTACCCAAGTAATCGGTTCCACTTTTGATGTGGAATTTAGCGATGAGAACCTACCGGCGATTTACAATGCCGTGAAAATTGTCTCTGTGAACAAAGGTGTGAAAATCAATCTCACCGGCGAGGTACAACAACAACTTGGCGGCGGACGTGTACGTTGCGTTGCCCTGGGGAGTACCGACGGTCTGATTCGTGGTCAAGAATGCTTGGATACCGGGGGACCCGTGACGGTGCCTGTTGGCGAAGCGACACTCGGCCGCGTGTTTAATGTGCTCGGCGAAGCAGTCGACGGTCGGGGCGAAGTCAAAGCATCTGAGCGGTGGCCCATTCATCGCCAGGCACCCAAGCTAGATACGCTCTCGACTAAGACTGAATTATTTGAAACCGGCATCAAGGTGATCGACCTCTTGACTCCGTTCGTTCGTGGTGGCAAGGCGGGGTTGTTCGGTGGTGCCGGTTTGGGAAAAACGGTGATCCTCACCGAGTTGATTGCCCGCATTGCTTCCGCGCACGGTGGTTACTCGGTGTTTGCTGGTGTGGGTGAACGCACCCGCGAAGGAACCGACCTCTGGCTCGAAATGCAAGAAGCCAAGATCGGCGATACCGGCCGGAGCGTTATCGATCAGACCTGCATGGTTTTCGGTCAGATGAACGAACCGCCGGGTGCTCGTTTACGTGTCGCCCTGTCGGCACTGACCATGGCCGAGTATTTCCGCGATAAGACTGGTGCCGACACTCTGTTGTTCGTCGACAACATTTTCCGTTTCTCTCAAGCGGGGAGCGAAGTTTCGGCCCTCTTGGGCCGCATGCCCTCGGCGGTGGGATATCAGCCAACTTTGGCGAGCGAAATGGGATCCTTGCAGGAACGGATTGCATCGACCAACAACGGAGCGATCACCTCGGTCCAAGCGGTGTACGTGCCCGCGGACGACCCGACCGACCCCGCCCCGGCAACCGCCTTCGGACAGTTGGACGCGTTCATTTATCTCGAGCGTTCGATTTCCGAGAAAGGTATTTATCCGGCGGTCGATCCGTTGGCTTCTTCGAGTCGAATCCTCGATCCCCAGTACGTGGGTGAACGGCACTACAATTGTGCGCGGCGCGTGCAAACCACGTTGCAGCGTTACCGGGAATTGCAAGACATCATCGCGATTCTTGGTATCGACGAGCTATCCGAGGGGGACAAATTGATCGTTCACCGGGCCCGGCGCATCGAGCGGTTCCTCTCGCAGCCGTTCTTAGTAGCGGAAGTCTTTACCGGCAAGCCGGGTGAGATCACCCCCCTCTCGGAAACGATTCGCAGCTTCGAGGAACTTTGCGATGGCAAATGGGATCACCTCTCCGAAGACGCATTCATGTACGTCGGCGTGATCGAGCAAGCCGAAGAACAATGGAAAAAACTCCAGAAGAAGTAACCCGCCGCTTGCGGCTTAGCGCGATAACCACCCATGACAGAAACCCCCACCACTCTCCGCTGCATCATTGTCACTCCCGAGGAAACGGTTCTCGATACCGTTGCGGAGTTTGTCGCCTTGCCACTGTTCGACGGCGAATTGGGGGTTGGGCGGGGGCACAGTCCCATGATTGGCCGCCTCGGTTACGGCGAATTGCGCCTCCGAACGGGCAGCGAGTCAACCCGCTATTATGTCGATGGTGGTTTCGTTCAAGTCGCCGACAACCTCGTGTCCGTACTCACCAACCGCGCGATCCCCGCCGCCAAGGTCGATGCCGCGAGTGCCACTGAGCAACTCACCACCGCGCTCGGTCGCAAAGCCTCGGGTGAAGAAGAACTGGCAATCCGAGGGCGACTGATTTCACAGGCCCGGGCTCAGTTACGCGTTGCTCAACGGGTGAGGTGAGCGGCGAGGCACGCTTCAGCGTACCGGGAACCTCCTAAATGAGTCTGCGATCTTTCGACCCTAGGCAGGCAAAGTGCTTGCTTCGGCGTAGGAATCAGTAAACCTCATCGTGCGTTCCCAAGGCCAGCAAGAGGATTGCTTCTGATCCCTCATGTTGTGTGTACTCATACACAACACGCAAATCGTATTCGGCGCTGCAAGCCCAACAACCAGTTAACGCTCCGCGCAGCTTGTGTGCCCTCAATGACGGATGCGTTACGTCGGTGGACAATTGATCGAGAGTAGCCAGGATGGATGCTGCCGATTCGGGGTGCGACTTCAGCCACTTACGAAGGTCGCGCCCAAACGCAGGCGACCGCAGTAGAGTACGTCTCACGACTGGGCCTCGCGCACCAACTCCGCCGCTGTCACGGGTTGACACTGTCCAGCGGAGAGTTCGCGACGAGATTGTTCCACCGTATCCGCCACCCGCTCACGCCCGCGTTCAGCAAGACGGCGGCTTAGGATTGCCGCTAATTCCGCTTGGCCCTCGGCATCGAGTTTTTCAACTGCGTCTAGAACATCGTCAAATGCGATTTGCTGACTCATAAGATCCTCCACTTAAAGGACATTATATCTTCAGCGAGCTGGAGGAACAATACTCCCCCCACGGGTGCGCTGAATTCAGACTCGTTGCAGTCAGAGTCGCCAAGCAGCGAAGAATCTCACCATCAGTTTATTACGCCTCAACCAATCGCTCTCAAATCGCTTCGGGCCCGCGTTCGCCGGTGCGGATGCGGATGCAGTCTTCGAGTGGCAAGACAAAAATTTTGCCGTCGCCGATCTGGCCTTCATCGCCCGTACGCCCCCCCGCGATGATCGCGTTGATGGTGGGTTCGACAAAGTTATCGTTCACGGCGATCTGCAACTGTACCTTGCGAAGGAGATTGACCGTAATTTCGCGGCCCCGGTAGACCTCGGTTTGGCCTTTCTGCCGACCGAAGCCCTGCACATCCATGATCGTCAGTCGCACGACTTCCACTTTGGAGAGGGCGGCTTTTACGTCTTCCAACTTACTGGGCTGGATGATGGCAATGATGAGCTTCATGAGGAATTCGGAATGCGGATTTTGGATAGCGGAATAAAGAAAGAATCAGCCAAAAAGAGTGCCCACTATCCTAGTTCCGCATTGCGCATTCTGCAATCCGCATTCAGCGGACACCCAGGGCCAATGACTTTTTCACAATGGCGGGTGCCATGGCCACGGCGGTACTCCGCTGTGGCCATGTTTTCTCGACTATTCACATGCCCACGCCGGAGTACCAGCGTGAGCATGGCACCCCAAAGTGAAAAAGTGAACGGCCCTGAGCGGACACCCCAGGCCTGGGCGGGAATAGGCGGAAAACCCACCCAAGCCATTGGGGCATCCTTCTGGATTCAATGTTTCGTACTTGGGGACTTGATGACTTGGGGCTGGGGACTGGGGATCCAAAATTTGGCGAGCCGTAAACAGACCACACTGTGGGTGCGGTGCCCTTGCCCGGAGCATTTCCCAATCCACTTCCACTTACCCGATGTCCCGGCTTGGTCGCACCGTTGGCGGCGTGGCGCGACCCAAGCCTGTTGGGACATCGTAGGCGTCCCAGGCAAGAGTCTTTCCAACAATTTCCTGTTGTCAGTCGAAGGTTACCGCCTCAGATCGCGGCAGGACCTGTTTCACCGGTACGAACCCGAACGACATCCGAGAGTGGATACACGAATATTTTGCCATCGCCGATTTGCCCCGTCCGGGAAGTATCGACGATGCACTTGATTACTTGGTCCTTGAATTGTTCATCGACAACGATTTCGATCTTAGCCTTAGGGATAAAATCGACTTTATATTCCGCACCTCGATACGTCTCGGTTTGGCCCCGTTGACGACCATATCCGCGGCATTCAATGACGGTCATACCGTAGAATCCCGCATCTGAAAGTGCTTCTTTGATATCTTCAACCTTGTGATGACGAACAACAGCTTCAATTTTTATCATGTGAAATTTCCAATGAATATGAGTGATAGGTGGTGAACGCTCGGAACGGGCCAGTTGGCCCCAGCGAGAAGTCGAACTTCTCGGCTGGGGGCCACCGGCTGACTGTCACGAACCTTAGTGAGGCACGAGGGTAAAATCCGGATAACCATGGGCTCCCATTTCTGGAATATCGAGCCCTTCTCGTTCGACTTCCGCCGAGACGCGAATCGGGGTAATCAAGTTACTGAGCTTGAACCAGACCCACGCCATTGCGAATCCAAACACGAGGACCGTCACAGCACTCAGTAACTGAGCCAAAAACTGTGACGTGTCGCCGTACAGAATGCCTCGCACTCCATCGGAAATGAGCCCGTCGCTGTCGAGGTTGGCGTCGAATTTCTCTCGCACGACACCGTTCCAACCCATGCCGTACTTTCCATTGGCAAAAATACCTAGTGACAACAGGCCCCACACACCATTCACTCCATGTACCGAGATGGCACCCACCACGTCATCGATTCCCATGCGATCCCAGAAGAATACACTCATTACCACCAACACACCAGCAATCAGGCCGATCACCACGGCTGCCCAACTGTCCACAAAGGCACAGGGAGCGGTGATGGCAACCAAGCCAGCTAACATGCCATTGCACATCATCGAAGGATCGGGCTTCATGCCGCGGACCATCAGGTAAATCATCGAAGAAAATGCAGCGGCCACACTGGCTAACATGGTGTTGACCACCACCGTGCTGATTCGCAAGTCCGTGCCCGAGAGGGTCGAACCGGCATTGAAACCGAACCACCCGAAGGCCAGTACAAATGTCCCAGCGACCACCATGGGGATATTGTGGCCGGGAATTGCGTGGGGTTTGCCGTCCACGTATTTACCAATTCGCGGGCCAACGATGATGCCACCTACTAGGGCAATCACACCACCCATGGCGTGGACCACCCCGGACCCGGCAAAATCAACGGCACCATGTCCCAGCCCCCAGTTCTTACCAGCTTGTGCAAGCCACCCCCCGCCCCACACCCAGTGGGCATAGAGACAATAGGGCAAGGCGACCCACAATCCGTAGAGCACAAAGTTTTTCCAAGCCCAGCGTTCGGCCATCGTCCCGGTGGGGATCGTAGCAGTAGTATCCATGAACACCATCATGAAGAAAAACAGGGTCATGATGCTCACGTCGTCGAGTCCATTGAGAAAGAATCCCTTAGTGCCAAACAGGCTAAAATTCTTGGTGTCGTCACCTTCGCCGGTAGTGATCGAATAGCTACTATCGAGCGCAACCACACCTGGGCCCACTGGTGAATACCAACCCGGGGCAACTGGGGCGTTCCACCAATTTCCCCAACCGAGTCCGAATCCATAAACCCAAAAGGCTAAGCAACCCAGCGGATAAATCATGAAATTCATGGCGGCGGTGTGCGACGAATTCTTCGCGCGGCACAAGCCGGTTTCGACATACATGAAACCAAATTGCATGAACATCACCAGCGCACCGGAGAGCAAGACCCACATCGTATTGATCGAAAACATATTGTGAGTGATGCGGTCGTAGAGCTGAGCCGGGGTCTTCGCTGCCGGGTCGTCATCTCCCACGGGACCAGCGGAAGGTGTAATCCAGTAACCAGCTGCACCACCACCCGCGTCGGGCCACAGGGGTGCGTCTCCCGAAGTGCTTGGAGAGAAATAGGGGGGCAGAGCGGGTGCAGCAACTTCCACTGCTTCCTCTTCCGCCGGAGCCTCCTCAGAACTTTCTTCGGTAGCCACAGCGGTGGCTTCTTCCTCTTGAGACCAAGAGGCCTGGGTCATCCAAGGCATCGCAGGAAGCGACACCACCATTGCGACCAGCAGGTTACGCCAGCCGCGACCAGTCAAACAGATTGACATGAGATTCGCCCTTTTTGAGTTTTTAGAAGGATTGAGTAACCAGCAAGACCGTTGGAGTTATGTAGAATTCCGCCTGGAAGGTCCTGGAGACGCAAACTGTCGCGTCTCGATTGCCGTCAGGCGCGAGCAACGAATCCTTGCCCTCACGCCGTGCAACTGGTCAGCGAGCAGGAAAGCATTTTGTGTGCCATTTGAATCTTCCTTCTACTCAGTAACCGTGGTAACTGTTTTGTACGTCGGAATTTAGGGCAGTTCGCTCGAGTTCTTTTTCTTGCTTTCCAGAGCGCAGACACACAGAGACTGCTAGCGAGGTAATCACCCCATGACGCGCTTTTAAGCAGAGTAAACGAATGTCGCAAACTGCTGTGGTGCATCGCTTATGAAGATAGAATCCGGCGGCATTTTCCAGTGGTTCACCCAAAACGGTGGAGATTGTCTTGAAATTCTCTGTACGCGGCTTTCGGTAAGACGTTTCCGATGTCCGACGCAACTGATTACAGCAGCAGCATTTACGAAACTTTTAGACTTGACGAAATGTATCATTGAGACCCGCAAATCTGGCCGCGAATATCAAAAAGTGCTTGCAAGAGCCACAGATTCTGCATAGCATCTAGCGTGAGTACCCCTTCAGCCAGTTTTTCTCTACTTAGAAGTGAGAGGCCTGCTAATGAGTTCCAACCATCTTTTTGTTAGCGCAATTTGCGCCGCACTAGTCGTCAGTTCTTCGCTTGCTTCTGGTGGAACCATATTTCACACCGGCTTCGATAGCCCCCCGTTGCATCCGGGGCTGCAGGATGCTGATGCCGCCTTCACTCTCTCCGGAGGAGCGGTTCAGCGAACTTCCTCCGCCGGGCCGACCGACCGTCGCTACATACGCACATCGGATTCCGATTATTTTGCCACAGGGGATTTTGAGTTCGAAGTCTCGTTTACAAATCCTTTTGGTTCGATTCAATTTATTGGTCTCGGCACGGGAGCGCGCAATCCAAGCTTTGCCAACGAACCAGGACCAGCGAGCGGTGGCCCAGGCTCGGGGACTGGAGCGGTCAATTTGCGGATTCATTCTCCTGATATCGTGGGAGGGCGTGTCGATTGGGCCTTTAACATTGGCATTGTTGGAGAACAGGTTCTTGTGACAAGCATTGGCATCTTGAATAATGTGGGCCTGCATCGCGCCAGGGTCTCGGTGCTCAATGATTTCTTAACCTTGGCGATCGACCAAAACTACACCGGAATCTTTTCGCCGACGATCTCGACAACAGTTGACTTGGGAGTGCATCCGACGATTAAGGCAGCATTGTTGAACGAATCACGGGCCTTCTTCGGGACGGCACAGACCGGGTTGGCCTACGACAATTTTAGAATCGTCCCCGAACCGGCGAGCCTGGGCTTGCTGGTTTTGATCGCTTCGCGTTTTTTCTGGTGGCGAGGCCAATGCTGTGCCAAGCGCAGTAGCTAGAAAGTATTCTTTCTGCGGCGATTCAAGTTGACGCTGGGCTCGTCGCGCCAATATCGGCGAACAGGGCGTCGACAAATTCGCCCGGATTAAACAGGGCCCAATCCTCGGGTTGTTCCCCAACTCCGATATACTTCACCGGCAAGCCGACCTGCTGTTTAATTGCCACC
>CALMBE010000391.1 GCA_937860165.1 uncultured Planctomycetaceae bacterium | reverse complement strand
TTGCTGCCACAGGAGGAGCGGGTGGACTTACCGGGCCAGGCTGGGTCATCCAACTCAACGGTTACCATTACCATAACAGCGAAAAAGATCGCTCGAATCAAACGGGTGAGTTCGTCAAGAACACGCTTCTGAAGAATCTCGAAGAGGGGACCGTAAAGCTACCTGATGGCGAAGGGGGCAAACTGATTGATGTGTCGATCAAAGATTTGGCAATCAGCCACGCCTGGTTGGTGAAGGACAAAAAGCTCGAAGATGAAATCATCGATCCCGATGCGGCCTTGCTAGGGGCCAGCGGAGCCGGGGGTGGGAATCAATTTTCCAGGGAAGAGTTTTTGCCGCGGCCCGGGGGTGGGGAAGCTTTTGTCCCCGGTCAGGAAGCGGCGAATTCGAAGCTGATCAAACTTCGTCGGTATAATTTTATTGTGCAATTCGCCTGGCAACCGAAGACCCGCGCCGAGCGAGCCGAATTGGCCACACAGCGTGCCGAGGCTCGGCGGGCCGCCGCCGAAGCCAAAGCGGCCGCCGAAGCGGCAGCAGCCGAGGCCCCACCCGCGAACTAAGGGCCCACCCAAGTCGATTCTGAGGAGATTCTTGAGATGGATAAATTACGTGCCTTTGGAAAAATTCTGTTCGAACAGCGATTTTGGGTGCTGAGCGTGCTTGGGTTAAGTGTGGCCTGTGTTTGTTGGTGGATGTCAGCGGGTGAACTTCAGGCCAAGTTCTCGCAGCGCAAGTCGGCTATTGATTCCGTCTTTTCTGGAATTACGAGACTCAAGGGAGAACCTGCCTGTCCTAATGAAGTCGTCAACACTGCTAACCAAGAGAAGGTCGCTGAACAGGCAGAATATGTTCAAGAAGTCTGGAAGACCCTTTACGAAAGGCAACGCGAAGGAGTGCTTTCGTGGCCCAAGGAATTAGGTGACGAATTCATCGAGTATATCGAGATGCTCAAGTTTCGAGATCCTATCAAGAACGAAATGCGAACCATTTATCAGAACTACATTGAAAACCGGTTTGACGGCTTGCTTGAAATAGTAAAAGCCAAGAAGGACACCACAGGTAACGTAGGTGGGTATGGAGGCGGGGGACTGGGTGGTGAGGAGTTTGGCGGAAGGAGGGAATTCGGTGGGGGAGCACCTGTCAATCCTGGGCAACCTCTAGAACCTGGGGAAGATGAAGCTTACCTAGTTCATTGGGTCGATCAAAATGTACTCCGGGCACGACTCGATTTCAGCGCAGCCAAGCCTAGCGCGACTCAGATTTGGGTTACCCAAGAAGATTTGTGGGTCTACGAAACACTTCTGAACGTGATCGCTAACACTAACAAGGCTCGAAAAGCTACTCGCCCCGATAACACGGCCATTCGGATGATTTTGGCCTTGGAGGTCGGTACTGGTGCAGCCCGAGCGACTGGAATGAGTGGCTATGTACTCATGCCACAAGCAGCCGCCGGGGGGGGAGCAATGAGTGGAGAGTTGGGCGGGAGAAGCGAATATCTGGGTGATGTCGGTGGAGGCTTTGGGGGCGGAGAGAGTTCAGGGATGCGCGAAGGTGGTAGAAGCTTTGGCGGGGCACTCGAAGGGGAATCCAACGACTCCCTATTGCTCGCGAATCGCTACCTCGACGACGCCGGGGCCCCACTGGCTGGAAATGCCGCGTCCTTTGGAGTCGAGTTTCGACAATTACCGATTCACATGTCGCTCTTGATGGATCAGCGCTGGCTCCCGCGATTGTTGATCGAGTGTGCGAATGCTGCCCTGCCGATCGAGGTAAAACAGGTGCGGCTCAATCCGGATCGGGCGTCGGTCGGCTTTGAGCAATCCAGGGGCGGCTACTCAAACCCGGCAGCGAATTTGCAGGGGGTTGAAGCAGATCCTTCCCACGCCCAAATCGAGCTCCAAGGAGCTGTGTACATTTACAACGAACCTACCGCTGAGCCTGCCGGAACCGCAACCGCAGACGATCAGCTCGCGGCGGGAGTTCAATAGTCGACTATTTAGACCATTCAATAATTTTAGCCCGCGAATCACGCGAAAATACGCGAATGAAATTGAAAGAATTGGGAGTCTATTACAGAGAGTTGTTTTGAAAACATGAATCGAAGTGACTTGGGGTGCCACTGGCTCTGCCAGAACTCTCGGAACTGATGACAATGCACTGGCAGAGCCAGTGGCACACGCATTTCAAAATACTTTTGTTGAGGCAATTTGTTTGCAAGAGTCGTGTAAGAATTGATTGGTTGTTTCCATGATTTCATTCCATTCGCGTCAATTCGCGTGATTCACGGGCAATCCTGAAGCTGTGAAAATCGAAAAACGTGCCGATCCCGAAACGGAATTTCCCAATAAGGAGCAGAGACCATGAAGACGAAACTTAAAGGGGGCAATGCGGCAGTCCGCTTTCTGCTGGCCCATGGTGAAAAGGTGGGGATGGCTGCGATCTTGGCCTGCGCGGGTCTGCTAATGTGGTCGGCTTTGGGGGTAAGTCGCCTGGAAACCGGCAAAGACCCGGCAACTCTCACACGGCTGGCCAATGAAGCCGATCAACACGTCAAGGAGTTTACTTACGAATCGATCTCCGAGGCGGCCCCCGAACAAGCCCTTCGAGTCAAACCGCTTCCCAAGGATGCGATGAAGGCTATCGCGATCAAGGATTACCCCAACATCAAGGGGACATTCAATCCCGATGTGATCCCACCGGTCGGCTTCCGAACTGACCCGGAACTACTCGCGGCGGAAGACTTGGAAGTCTATTCGGACTCGGGACTGTGGGCTACGGCCGATCCAACTCAAATCAAGCAGGCCCAACTTGCTGATCTAGCCAAAAGGCAAAAAGAAGCGGCCGAGCAACAGCGCGAGCAAGAGCGCATTGGGCGTGATGGTGAAGAAGATGGCGGACCCGGTCGCGGGCGGGATCGAGGCCGGGGCAACGATCGAGGGAGAGGGGACGAACCGGAGGAAAATGAACGTGGTCCCAATGCGACCATTGTCTTGCAGCCGCGCACGGGTGTTCCTCTGCAAGGGTTTGAAGATATCCAAGCCCAGGCCTGGGTAACGGTTCTGGCGAAGGTCCCCATCGAAGCCCAGTTTGAAATGTACGAAGACTCCCTTGAAGCTGCAAAAGGCTACAACCTGACCTCCGACGAGCCCAAGTACCTGGGATATTTTGTTGAGCGGGCCGAGGTCACCACCGAAGGGGAAGTGAAGTGGGAGCGAAAAGTCCAAGTGACGCAAAAGTCTCTGATCAGAGAGTTAGAAACTTATCCAGTGGATTCCCCCGAGGTGGTCGATAGTCGCTACGTGCATCCCCTGCTGACTCCGTTGATTCTCAAGGAGTGGGATTATCGTGCGAGTCATTCGTCGATGCCGCTGGCGGTCGAGGCTGCTCGACTCGAAGCTGAAAAGCTCGAGGCCGAACTGGAACAACCCCTGGATGATGAACCGACCGAAGGAGACGAGGGCTTTGGTGTCCAGGGAGTGCCGCGTGAAGGTCAAATGCCGGGCGAGTTTGGTGGCCGAGGTGAAATGGATGGCCAGTTCGGCCCGCGAGGCGGAGGAATGCAGCGTGAGTTTGGTGGGGGGAGAGGTTACGGTGATGAGTACGGCTTGGGAGGATTTGGTGGAAGTGGTGGCTACGGCGGCGAAATGGGTGGCATGAGGGGGGGCTACGGCAGGGGAGCCGGTAGCGGCATTCAACTGGACAGTTTTACTTGGGACCGCAAAACCTCTCACGTTCTCCTACGTTTCTTCGACAATTCCGTGACCCCAGGGCACCGTTATCGCTACCGGGTTCAATTGGCATTGGCCGATGTGAACAACTCGGTCCCTGTGCAATACTTAGATCAATCGGTAACGGATCGACGAGAAAAGCTGAGTAAAGTGACCAAGTTGTTTCGTTTAACGGAGTGGAGCAAGCCCAGTCCGATCGCCAGCGCTCCGTTGCCTGCTCGAATCTATCTGGCGAGCGTCGAACCTCCCAAGGGAAATTCACAGCCCGAAGCGGAAATCTTGATCAAGGCCCTTGATAACCTTTACGCTGCCGAGATTGCCCTGCTCGACAAGTTCGCTCGAGGGAGCGTAATGAATCTCAAGGAAAAGGCAGCCGTAATTTGGTCGAACCGGTATGACTCGCCCCAGGATCCCGAGTTCGATTTCCTGACCGGTGCGACCGTGATCGATCTGCAAGGCGGCGAAAAGCTCAGTACCGCTAATCGCGATTTGATCGCTCCGGGCCGGATGGTATTGATGGATGCCGCAGGAAAGATGACGATCCAGGAAGAGTTGCAGGATACCGAATCGGTGCAAGAGTTTAAGCAAATTCTCGAGCAAGGCCCCGAAGATGGGGGCCGTGGTGGGTTCGGCAGTGATGGATTGGATGGGGGCGGAGGACGAGGAGGTCGTGGTGGTCGCGGCGATCGCGGAGGTTTTTGAGTGCTAGCGTTCACAGTCTTGATCCAATTTCGACTTTAGCCCTGAGCGCGAGCCCTAGTCCTACTGCGCTGGGTTGAACAGGGAAGGATGCAAGAGAGCCACGGAATTTCACGGATTAAACACAGATGCTTGGGAGTGATGCGTTTGGTGGTGGCAATCATGGTCGTCGCCGAAATGAATAGCCCTAAATTCCTCTTGATTATCAGTGTTCGATCCGTGTTTCGTCCATGGCTAAATTGATTCGACATAGCGCTGTAGTACTAGGTTATAGCGATTTCAACCACTGGTTCGCGCCAGCGGTTAGGGTTGGACACGCCCAACCTAAAGTTCTCTCGGATGCTCCTGGACCATAATCTCTGTGCCGAATACGTGCATGTATCTATGTATCTCACGTTTTATTTACTGCACTTGACGCCTATTTGGCGGGCCGGTATTTAACCCCCCTCTCACCACATCGAGTGCGGTGATTGTACGGAACTGTAGTCGTTCGGCGTGGGGTAGTTGCGCTATCTCTCGTACAAGAACTATGCACTCAAAGGTGAGGCACATCGACGAGCCAAGAGTTACGGGACATTGGTTGCGTACGACCGAGAGTCTCGAAAGGAGTATCGAGTTGAACCGGTTCATCAAACGAGTTGCCTGGTGCATTTCACTCACAATCGTGGGAATTCTGTTGTGCGCGGAGGGCCTGCAGGGGGAAACCGCAAGTTCCCAGGCCGCGCCGCCGTCGATGGCGGATATTGATCGGCTGCTTTCCGGTGCGCGGCAAGCGATGTCCCAGGGCGAATTCTCCAAGGCAGAGTCGCTTCTCACCGTGGCCGAAAGCGCGAAACCAAAATATCCGGTCCTCCACTTCGGTGATACTCCCGCGCGCGTTCGTCGCGATCTGGAAAAAATGAACAAGAACCGCGGAGCCGCAGCGTCCACGACCATCGCGAAGTCCACCAAACAGATCGCCAATCCGTTTACCGATAAAGCGAAAGAGAACGCAGCTGCCGAGACTACCACCAATCAGCCGGCAGTCGCACTTAGTGCAACTCCCCTTGCCAGCCCGAACAATCGCAAACAAAGCGATCAAGCACTTCTCTCGGCACGCCAGGCATTGGTTGTCGGTGATGTTGCCACCGCGCGGAAACAATTGGAAAAAGCTCAGACACTTAAGGTTCAATACGGAGAGTCGGAAGATTCACCCGAAAAGGTGGCCCAATCACTGGCTAAACTCCTACAACTTACCACCAACGGCGACTATTCCGCGAGTTGGAAACAAAGCTACGCGAAATTCTTGGTTGCCGAAGGGAAAGTCTTGTTGAATTGGGGAGACATCGACAGTGCTGAACGAGCGGCATCCGAAGCTGCTGACTTGGTTGCATCGATCGGTATCGAAGATTCAGGTCCCGGCCAACTGTTGAAGCTCGTGGGTCAAGCTCGGCAAAAGAGTTCCTCGATTTCCAAGGCAAATGCACCTCAGCCGCTGCCTGTAGTTCCTGCAACTACCCGCGAAGCAATCGCTCCGATCAATACCCCCGCGAATCGGTTGATCTTGGACAAGTCCGTGGCCCCCGCGGCCGTGGCAGTCCCGATTGATCTGACACTCCCCAATTTTGACGAAGAACCCACCGTTCCGCGTTTGGCACAGTTGCCCGCGGCAGGCGAAATCTCCGCAGCACTTTCGGCGGAGGGTACTCCAGAAACTCTTCCTCCCGGGACGAGCGATACCTTTACGCTGCTCGAAGCGGGTGAGGCTGCCTTGCGAGCCGGTGATCGGAGCGAAGCACTCAAGCTGTTCCGTACGGCGTTTGAGCGACGCAATGAGCTCGATGTGGTCACTCAACAGCGTTTACAGGATCACCTGCAGATGCTCGCGGTCGGAAACGCACAAGGCAGGACCCCACCGAATTCCGCAGCCGCTGGATCCTTGATCGATGCGGCCAGTGATTCCCAAGCAGTGATAGCGCGGCAATTGTCCGCTGACGTCGGGAAACATCAAACCGAGGCGGCCGCACTGCGTGAGACCGAGCCACGTCGCTCGCTTGAGATCCTTCAAGAGGCGATCACCCTGATCGGCAAGAGCGAGCTCGACGACAATACCAAGACTCAACTCACCCGACGGGTGGAACTGAGCATTTCCGAGACCCAGCAGTACCTCAAGGACCACGAGGCTGATATCGAGCTCGACGAAGCCAATGCCGCGGCTTTGGGGGATGTGGAACGTCAACGAGCCGTAAAAGAACAAGTTCGTGACAAGATGGCGAAACTGGTAGACCAATTCAATGAATTGGTGCATGAGCATCGCTATGCCGAGGCGGAGCGGATTGCCAAGGAACTTTATGAATTGGCACCCGAGGAGCCGGTCGCACAGCAAGTGTGGGAGAACGCGAAGTTCATCCGGCGAGAAATGCTGAATGAAGAAATCGAACATCTCACTGAAGATGGTTTTGTGAAGACGCAATTAGATATTCGCCTTTCGGCGGCCGAAGGACTGGTCGGTGCCAGTGAGCCGATCCAATTCGCGGACAATTGGGAAGAAATCAGTAAGCTTCGTGGCCGACGAGATCCCAATGCCAACCGTTCGCAACGGGAATTGGAAATCGAACACAAACTAAGCACTCCGGTGATGCCCAATTACACGGACATGCCGCTTTCGGAAGTGATCGACAGCCTCGCCAAATTGGCAGGGATCAATATCCATCTCGATTCTCGCGGCCTCGGTCAAGAAGGGGTCCAAGTCGATACCCCGGTGACATTGAATCTGGGAAGTGAAGTGCGACTGGACAGTGCCCTGAATTTGATCCTCGAGCCACTTCACTTGACTTACATGATCAAGGATGAAGTGTTGAAAATCACCAGCGAACAAATCCGCGACGGTGAACTGATCACGATCCCCTACAATGTGGCGGACCTGGTGATTCCGATTCCCAATTTTGTGCCCACCAACAACATGGGCTTGCAGGGTCTGATTAACGACGCCTACGACGCCTTGCCCTTCAGTAACGGAGCCCGGCAATC
>CALMBE010000390.1 GCA_937860165.1 uncultured Planctomycetaceae bacterium | reverse complement strand
GCAGCTTGACGACTCAGACGCCTACAAAGAAGATGCGGTTGGCGGAACGGACACGTCAGGAGTGAGCGATTCGAGCTAATCGAATAGCGGAGATTGACGGGATCGGAGCGCCCTACCAACCCAACACCCGATGGCACTTCGATGTCATGGCCATCGCGCTGGAGTAGTCGCAAGAGCAGCTCATGGACGGAATCCTCGTCGACTTACAGATTCATGCGTCACGTGCTTCCCGTTCCTTGGCAAAGCGTTCTTCAACCTCGCGATAGATCCGAGCAAGCTCCTGCGGCGACAGCAGTTTGCGACTACTGGGATGGTACTTGTAATTAGGATCGTTCATGCCGGTAGCCTCCATGATGGCTTCCTCGCGTGCGAAGTCTTCGCGGATCTCAATGGGATCGGTATCACAATAGGCGATTGCTTCTCGCACCGCCTCGACCGGCAGACTGTAATCCCCGGCAATCTGCTCCGCTGTCCGTGGCTCCTCATCGGACATGTATTGTCCGTAGAGAATTCGCGCACGGATCCGTGTTCCCTTCACGAAGAGTTGCTTGTAGTTGGATTTGGGATTCCGTTCCAGGAAATTGTACTGCGTGGAAACACTGGCCATGCGACGTCCTATGGAGGGAGGTAGATCAACTTCCTATGTTCCATAACTATTATAACACTCGGCGGCGCATAAAAAAAACCGATCCAGGGTGGCTAACCCTGGGTCGGGTTTCAGTTAGGTGAAAATTCGTGTCGGTACTAACGATGCCCCTGGCAGCGCGAGGGGGTGCACTGCGTCGTCGCCGCGATGGATCGACTTTTCTTGATACACTCCGCCGCTGGGACTGCGGTAGACCTCGATTTGCTGCTCGATGAGATTGACGATCCAGTATTCGGAGATGCCCGCTTCGGCGTAAAAGGTCGCTTTTTCACCGCGATCGTAGTCCAACGAGCTTTCGGCGACCTCGATGATCAGGAGTATGCTTGCAGGCTCAGGATGCTGAAAATAGTCTTGGCGCTTAATCCAGGCGACGTCTGGTTCTGGTTCGCATTCAAGAGATGGCAAGCGAATTGGGTTCTGCGTGCTAACAATGACTTGCTCACGAGGAGTAACTTCAAAGCTCCATTCGCTCAGAAGCGACACATATTTTGCATGTTCAAAACCGATAGGCGACATGTCTAGGATTTCCCCTCTAACAAGTTCCACCCGCCGGCGAAACTTGCCGTCAAAAGCACCCAAAGTGGCTAGGTGTTCGTAGTGTTCCAGTGAGAATGTGGCTATGGAGCTCATGGTGGCATCTCCCCGAATGGGTGAGTTGGCAATAGGTTTAACCGCGTCCACCCAATTGTACCATACCGGGGAAGAAGCAAAGAAGCGAAGCCGCAAGCGGGTGGACGTAAAACACCCCCCCCCAACCCAGAGCGGCTAACCGCGAGCGACGGGTAGCTTTCTGCCAAACCTGCTACTCATCCGGAATGTTCGGCTCCACCAACTTTGCCAGGGCCATCAGTGATTCTTGCCAACCGAGGCAGCACGCCTCGGGCGGGATCACGTCGGGGATCCCTTCCTGCACGATGTTCAGTTCCGTGCCGACCGATACCTGCTTGAGTGTCACCGTGACTTGCATTTCGCCGGGCAGGTTGGGGTCGTCGAACTTGTCGGCATAGCGGAGCAGTTCGCCGGGCTTAAGTTCCAGGTAGCTGCCGCCGAAGGAGTGGCTCTTGCCGGTGGTGAAGTTGGTGAACGACATCCGGTATCCGCCCCCGACCTGGGCGCTCATCTCGTGAACCTTGCCGGTAAAACCGTTGGGCGGCAGCCATTTGGCCATGGCGTCGGGGTCGATGAATGCGCGATAGACTTTTTCGGGTGGGGCGGTTAGCACGCGGTGGAAGCGGACGGTGTTGGGCATTAAAGGGGTCTCATAGAGGGTAAGGACTTTCACTCAAACTTTGACGGGCAAACACAAGAGTCGTCAGTATTCCGCCACGAAAGCTAAATGCCAGAGCAGCCGTTCGGTGAACCAGTCAACAACAGCGCCTGGTTTAGGCTTTGTGTTGCATTAAGACATAACCACAGCGAGAACAAGCTACCCCATGGCGTACAACAACAGTGGTTGTCCCGTCTGCATTCTTAACCGGGTGAGAATCCACGCGGTAGCGAAGTCGTGACTTGCACTCAGGGCAGTTGCCGTGTGGATTGATTATACCGAGTGCGATAGCCCACCACTTTCGGACAGTGGGGGGACGATGATTACGCCGCTGTGACCGGGGCGCGATCGGTTTCGTACTGGTT
>CALMBE010000389.1 GCA_937860165.1 uncultured Planctomycetaceae bacterium | reverse complement strand
CCATCACGGCGGATGTCGGCCGGCACGCGCTCGAGCGCCATGACGGCACAGGCGCCGGCGTCTTCGGCGATCTTGGCCTGCTCGGGGTTGACGACGTCCATGATGACGCCGCCCTTCATCACGAAACGCACGTTCTCGAGGAGCGCGATGTTCAGATTCGCGGCTATCCCGTGCGGTTTGACATCGACGTCTTGATTCTTTTCAGTGCGAACCCGGCTACCTACAATCGCAGCGGCAAAGTGATTCCCCAGCTCAAAGACCGCATCGGCTCGATGATCCAGACACACTACCCCTTGGAACGCGAGACCGGCGTGCAAATTCTGGAGCAAGAAGCAGAAGGAAAGGTGGAAGGCGGAGGGGGGAAGGCGGAAAACTCCGATCTCGCCTCGGTGCTTGTTCCCTATTTCATGAAGGAACTTGTCGAAGAAGTGAGTCGGGCCGCTCGGAAGTCGAAATATGTCGACCACGAATCGGGGGTCAGTGCGCGGCTCTCGATCGCAAACTACCGCACCATGCTGGCCAGTGCCCGGCACCGTGCGGCGGTGCTGCAAGAATACCCGGCCGTCCCCCGCATTAGCGACCTCGGGCATATCTATTCGTCGTCGCTAGGAAAGTTGGAACTAGACTTGATGGGAACGCATCAGATGTCTGAGCGACAGGTTCTCGATGCCATTTTGGCCGAGGCCATCGCCACGATTTTCGGCGAATATGTCGACAAGCATGGCCTCGCCGAGATTTCTCAAGTTTTCTCCGAAGGAGTCCGCATCGAAGTCGGCGACATGCTCCCTTCGTCGCACTACGCCAAGTTGGTCCAGCGCGTCCCCGCCGTCTGGGACAAGGCTTTCGAGGTGAACGCGAGCCAAAACGAAGCCGTCCGAGCTTCGTGCGTCGAGTTCATCCTCGCCGGACTTTACGCCACCGACCGCATCAGTCGCAGCCAGACCCACGGGCGGATTGTGTACGAGATGTGATTGCCGTTGGATGGGATCCCGATTTATAATGGGGAAGGCGACCAAACTAACGCTTGATTGGAGAGTGACATGGCTACCGGAACTTTACTGATGACTGCCGATGAATACGCGGCCTTGCCGGATCCCCACGGCTATCCCACTGAGTTAATCAAAGGAAACCTAATCACCAGGGCTCCTCCCAGACCTCGCCACGGCCAAATTGGCGCACGAGTTGCTTATCTCCTCCAGCGTTATTTGGAAGCACACAACTTTGGACAAGTTTTAACGAACGATTCTGGCGTGGTCACCGAGCGGGATCCCGACACCGTGCGAGGTGCCGACATCGCCTACTACAGTTTCGAACGTGTCCCCAAAGGGCCGCTCCCTTCCGGCTTGCTCGATGTCGCCCCCAACGTGGTGTCTGAGGTCCTGTCGCCGACCGCTGCTTGCAAGACGAAAAAAGCGAGTTGGGGCTGTCGCATTTCGAGGTGCGGTGCTATCCGGCGTTGAAACGCCACTTGTTGATCACGCAAGTCAGCCATTTGTTTCTGGCCCGCCAAACGCAACGGCTGCGGGGGGGGGGGAAATCCGGAGATCACTTTGCCGCAAGTTCACATGGCCGCGAACGCCCTGATCGACGCGCTCCCGGAGCCGGCGCGATCCGCGCGACTGACCCAGGCCGCTCAACGACTCGACTCTTGGCAACGCCGCAATGCGCAAGCCCGAAAAAGTCACACCACAACACGGCTCAAGGAACTCGAACGACGCCACCTCGACCTCGCTCAGCTACCCCGATGTCACCCGCGATAGAACCTTAAAGTGCGCTGTAGTGCTAAATTGTGAGTCGCGGCGAGCGATTCTCAGGCGGACTGTACACCACTAACGCGATGCTAGCTTACGCAACCCCGGCGAATCCTCCATTGACTGTTCAGGCACGATCTGGAGCACGGCCAGGGTGTGAACGGTTACGTTGTAATGCGTGATTGGTAACCGCGACCATGTAGCTTCAGCCACCGGGCACGGCGAACCCAGTAGAACCGCACCGGGAGGAACAGGTCAACAACCTCGTCCGAAATCAACAAGCCCCCCAGCACGGGCAGGGCCATCGGTGCCAGGATTTCACCGCCTACGCCCGTGGCAAACACCATTGGAAAAATGGCGATAATCGCTACACCTTCGGTGAGCAGTTTCGGTCGCAGTCGATGCACGGCCCCCTCGATTACCGCTTGGCGGAGCTCTTCGAGCGATTTGATGTTCTCCAGCCCACCACGTTTCTCGATGGCTTCGCGCAAGTAGACCAACATGATAATGCCGGTCTCGGTTGCCATGCCGAAGCAAGCGATGAAACCGACCCAGACTGCGACGCTGAAATCCATCGGCGGTGCGTCCCAGCCTTGCATGATCTTGGGAAACAAGTACATGAAGAACGCGCCACCGGCCAGAGCCTCGGGCACGGCCAGCATCATCAGCCCCGCGTCGGCTAGGTCGTTGTACGTCATGTAGAGAATGATAAAGATCAGAACGATCACCGCCGGGAAAACGAATCGCAAGGTCCGTGCGGCTCGCACTTGGTGTTCAAACTCGCCGCTCCATTCGATATGCACGCCTTCGGGGAGCTTCACTTTTTGAGCGACCACCCGTTGGGCTTCGTCTACGAAACCGACAATGTCGCGGCCGCGGACGTTAAGCGTGACGTAGTTTAAGAGCCGACCATTTTCGCTCTTAATCATGGCTGGCCCTTCGACGATCCGCACCTCGGCTACGGCACTCAAGGGAATCAGCGGCTTACCCTTGGCGGCGTGGGCTGGCGTTGCCGCGTGGCCATTCTGGTCTGTCGGAGTGGTCGTCGCAGTTCCGCCCATCGCTGTCGGTGTCATCGAGCTTGAACCACCAGCCGACGTGCCGCCCATGCTGCCGACACTCACCAGCAAGCGTCGGATACTTTCCTCGTCTTTGCGGTCGGCCCGCGCATAACGAATTCGCACCGGGAAACGGTCGCGCTTCTCGACCGTGAACGTCACGGCGCGACCTGCTATAGCAACTTCAATCTCGTTCTGGATGTCTTCGACGGAAATTCCATAGCGGGCGGCTGCTTCGCGGTGGATGTCAATCTGCACGTATCCCTTGCCCATGATGGGGGCAGCGAGCGTGTCGCGGGCGCCACTGATCGGCGTGAGAGCGGCCTCGATTTCCTTGCACACAAGGTCGATAGTTTCGAGATCCGGCCCGAACACCTTGACGCCGATGTCGGTCCGCACGCCCGTGGAGAGCATTTCAATGCGGTTGATGATCGGCTGCGTAAAGATGTTGCTCCACCCCGGTACCTGCAACACACGTCCCATTTCGTCGTCCACCAGGTCTCCCTTGGGGCCAGTCTGGCGGGGCCACAGAAACACCTCGTCTTTGAACGGCTTTTCCAATTGCTCACGCAGGGCAAAAAATGGTTGCATTGCAGACTGATCGTATTCCTTGCCAAGCTGGGTCTTGATCGCTTGCTCGGCAAATTGTTTGGATTCCTTTTTCCGTGATGCGCCGTTTAAGAGAGAGACGTTTCCCGCGCCTTTGATCACTTCTTCCAACGCATACCAAGTGAACGCCTCGGTGCCGCGATCCAATAACTCCCGATTGATTTGATGCACTCGTTCGCGCCACAGTCTGGTGCGTTCCTCAATCATGTCGTCGAGTAACGCACTGGCCAGCGTCTCTCGCTCAGAACCAAAGAATTCGCCGAGTCCACTGGCGACGCCGGCTGACCAGGACTGCTTCAATTCCGAGGCGGTCACGGCATCGGCAATCGCTCCCTTCTCGGCCAAATCGCCGACTACGTCCTGGCTGAGTTGCGTTACGTCTTCGAGCGCCGGAGCCTCAACAAGCCAGGGACCATACTTCGGCGTTAACGCCTTCACCAACACGTCAATTTCCTGCGATTCGTCCGTGCCCGTCGGCCAAGTCAAGTCTCCGGATTCCTCAAGACGATGAATAACGTCCTCGATGCCATGCCGGGTTAGTTCCGTCGGCAATTCCTGCTCAAACTCAGTGTATCGCAATAAGGCTAGCTCACGCAGGGCTTCGTCGAAGCGTTCCAGCGCCTTTTGGCTAGCATCGTTGATAAAACTCTCGGCGTCATCGTCGTTCGGGGGAGAGTCGACAAATCCCTGTTGCACCAGAGTGTCAAGAACCCGGCGAGTCTGGTCGGCCGCATCGGGATATTTCAACACCCGCTTCGGCCATAACTCCTTGGGCCGGTAGTTGACGAATGTTTCCACCATATCGAGCGGTGCGGGGTCGGTGGGAGTATCAGCACGTCCCGCCTTGCCGATCACGGACTCCACTTCCGGAAAGCCGCGCAAGAGTGCGTCGCGGGCCTTGAGGTCGTCGACCGCCTGGGTCACGCTCGCCCGAGGCACAGTGACGGGCATATCGAGCGTCGCCCCTTCATCGAGCGCCGGCATAAACGCCACGCCAATCTTGGGGAACGAATAGGCCCAGAGCCCGATGAGCACCAGGCTGACCAAAGACACGGTCCGCCAAATGACAAGGCTTTGGCTGCGAAAGCCCATCCAGTACAAGACGACAATCGCCCCAGCGGCAAACGTATAGAACAGCCATTTGAGGAATTCGAAGTTACCGACGAGCGGCAGAGGTATGGTGATGAAGTTGAGTCGCATGCCGATCCAAGCCAATCCGGCGGCGAGAAGCAGTAAGGCCCATGTCGAGACAAAGAACAGAAAACCCTTTCGCAGCCCGTATTCCTTTCCTGTCGTGAGAATCACCGTGAGGGAAGTTACCAAGGCGAAGACCAGCAGAAAGGTGTTCTTCCAGGCGGTTTCCGACGCCCCTTGGCCGACGACGGCTTGGAGTGGAAACATTCCCGCCGCCAGCACCAAGAGTACGGCGAACATCCACATCACCAGATTTCGACGTGGCAGCGCCCAGGTGAGTAGCGGTTTGTAGATATTGATAAAACTGCGAACGATCCAGTTTTCTTCTTCGCTACGAATCCGGCCTTTAATGAACGTGGGAATGAGCGCGGGCACCAGCGTCATGGAAATGAGCGCCACGCCGAGCATGGCAAAACTCTTGGTGAACGCCAGCGGGTGAAACAGTTTTCCTTCACGACCGCTCAGCATGAACACGGGGATAAACGACAGGAGCATAATCATCACTGAGAAGAATATCGGTCGTCCCACGGTGCGGCAGGGTCCAATCACCAATTCGCGGATGTCGCCCGTGACCGGCTTGTCGCCAAAATGCTGCTTCAAAGTGTGCGTGGCGTTCTCGGTCATCACGATGGCTTGGTCCACCAGGATGCCAATGGAAATCGTGATGCCGGCCAGCGACATGATATTGGCCTGAATGTCGATGATCCCTAGTTGCCGCAACAGCCACATCATCAAAAACGAAAACAGCACTGCCAGCGGCAACGTCACGCAAATCACGAATACACTGCGAACGTGCATCAGAATGAGCAAAATCGCCAACGAGGCGATCACCATCTCGTGCCACATAACTTCCGTCAGCGTATGGATGGCCCCGTGAATCAATCGCGTGCGGTCGTAGGCTGCAACGATGTGGACTCCCGCCGGCAGACCGGGCTGTAGCTCTTGAATCTTTTCCTTGACGCGTTCCGTGACGGCCAGTGGATTTTCCCCATGCCGCATGAGCACGGCCCCGCCGGTGACTTCGTTGCCATCCTTTTCATAAACGCTGCGGCGGAACTGCGTTCCGAGTTGCACCGTGGCAAGCGTCTTAACGTAGATCGGCGTCCCCTTGATTTCCTTGATGACCGTGTCTTCGATGTCGTGCTTGTTCTTGATCCAGCCCACGCCCCGCACGATATATTCAGCATTGTTCTTCTGGACGACACCGCCGCCCGCGGGCATGTTGCTCCCGGCCACCGCGGCAAACACCTCTCCCAAGGTGATGCCGTAGGCCCGCAAGTCCTCGGGCCGCACGTCGATCTGGTACTCCAGGGGAGTGCCGCCCACGATGGCTACATCGGATACACCTTGAGCGGCGTTGATTTGTGGGCCAATGTAGAACTTATTAAGCGCCCAGAGTCGTCCCGAGTCGATGGGATTCGCTGGGCTGGTTTCGACCGTGTACCAAAAAATTTGCCCCAGCGCCGTCGCGTCGGGGGCCAAATAGGGGACAACACCCGCCGGCAGGAACGTATTCGCTTGGCTGAGCTTTTCGGTGACCCGCTGCCGCGCGAAGTAAAAGTCGATATCGTCGTTGAAGATGATCGTGATCATCGAGAAATTAAATTCCGACGATGAACGCACCGCTTTCACGCCAGCCAATCCCTGCAATTTGCGCGAGAGCGGATACGTGATCTGGTCCTCGATCTCCCGGGGGCTGCGTCCCATCCAATCGGTGAAGACGATGACCTGGTTCTCGCTCAAATCGGGAATCGCATCCACTGGCGTGTTGAGCATCGCGTAGATGCCGGCGACCGTCAGCGCAGCCGCGAGGATCAACACCAAGAACCGGTTGCGAATCGAGAGTTCGATGAGTTTTTCGATCATGGAAAGACCTAATTGGGCAACGGGATGGTTATTGTCCCGTCTCGCTCGCTGCTTTGAGCTTGTGGGCGCTCGCCAATGTCTTTTGTGGATCGACTAGCGCCGACTCTTCACAGCCCGCACAACACAAAAACACTGGCTCCCCTTCAATCATCACTTTCACTGGCGCGCCCATCGAACCCAGTAGGTTTTCCGGCTCGACCGCGCAGAACTTTTGAGCTATCGCTAACACATGATCATCTGCCGAAAGCTCCGCCAGTGCGGCGGTTATTTCGGGATCAACTTTGACATGCGTGTCAGATTTCAGTCATTCCAGTGGTTGCCTCATTAGTCGTCGAAGTTTCCTGGCTGCAACCTACAAGTGCGATAGAAACAAGCATCGCCAAAAATATGAAACTCAATTGGCGCATGTCTTACTCCTTTACTTTTGTAATGAACCCGCTTGGGCTCGTTTCAATTCCCCGACTCTGGCTAAAGTCGCCTGGGGATTCTTCAGTGCTTTTTCCTGACAACCGACGCAGCACAAGAACACGGGCTGACCTTCGATCATCACTTTGACGGGTGGCCCCATCGAACCGAGACGACTCTCGTCGAGCACAGGGCAGAAACGCTGCGCTCTGGCAAGATCGCGATCAGCCGGTGACAGCTCTTCCAAGGCAGCACTAATGTCAGGATCTTCTACGTTACTCGGGGACGATTTCGTGGCGCTATCCTGGGCTTCATCAACGGCGGGTTTGTCTGCTTTCAAAAGTTCCACGGCTGCTAAGGTCGCCTTGGGATTGGCAAGCGCCTTCTTCGTACAGCCGCTACAGCAGACAAAAACCGGCTGCCCGTCCACCGTCAATTTCACGGGAGTACCCATGCCGCCGAGACGACTGTCGGGCAGCACGGGACAGAACTTTTGAGTTTCGGCCAGTTTGCGGTCCGCGGGCGACAGTTTGGCCAGTGCCGCTTCGATCTTGGCATTGGGATCATCAGGCGTCGTCGGACGAACTACCGTGACGGTCCCTTGCTTTCCTTGTGATCCACCGCTGCCACCAAAATAGATGGAGCCGGCGGCCGGGTTAAGCCGTGTCTCGGCATCCACGAGAAACGAGCCGCTCGTTACTATCATGTCACCCTGCTCCAAGCCGCTCAGAACGGGGTACAAGACCTCGCCTTGGGTGCCGGACATTCGCGGGCCGAGCTTCACTTCCACCCCTTCAAAAGTCCCCGGCGAGGACTCTCGATACACAATGCGTTGACTACCGGTGTCGATGACGGCACTCTCCGGCACCGCCAATACCTTTCCTTGGCTGAGCATTTCATGGCGTACGGGATCATTGCTTCCGCTCGATAGCATCGGCAATTGATCGGGCTGGATGCGTAGCGTCACATTGGCTGTACTGCCCGGTCGAAGTTTGTGCGGGTATGGGTTATCCACTTCGAATCGCACGGTAACAGTACGGGTGTCCTGGTCCACATGCGGGTAGATAAAAGCCAACTTGCCATGGAACTCTTCGTTGGGATCTGCCCGCGTAGTGGCGGTGACCTCCAAGCCATTCGCCTGGGTCGGCCTCGAATTGTCCAAACCGACTGGTAGGAACGTCATATCGTCTTCATAGACTTGAGCCTGAATCCAAACCGTCGAGAGGTCAGCCACTTCGTAGAGCGGCGTTCCTTCCTCGACGTACTGCCCTTCGCGGATGTACTTGTTGATGACGTGACCAGTGATGGGAGAGCGAATCTTCAGGTGGGTGTTCGACTTGCCTGCCGCAAGGATTTCCTTGATTTGCTCATCGTCGATTCCCAACAGTTCCAACCGAGTGCGAGCGCCTTCCAGTAATCCCTGGTTGTTGCTGCGCTGTGCATTGAGAAGGTTCTCGACGGTCACGAGGAAGTCGGGGCTGTAGAGCAAAGCCAATTCGTCGCCTGCCTCGACCATTCGTCCCGTTTCATTGGCATAGAGCTTGTCAATCCGACCGGCTACGCGCGCCGAAACGGTTCGCTGACCGCGCTCATTGAATTCCACGTAACCAACAGCCGTGATTTCCTTCGCCAGAGGATAGAAATCGACGGGCCAGGTTTGAACACCAGCCAGCACAACCCGATACGGCGTAAGCTGGACGCGATTCACAATACCCGCGGGCAAGGCCTCGGGCTGTCCGGAGCTCTTCTTGCGCTTGGACAGAGGCATAAAACAGATCGGGCATTTTTCCTTATTGTTGTCACGGACCACCGTCGGATGCATCGGGCAGAAATATTCGACATCAGAGCTGGTCGCTTCAGCCCCGTCGGCTGGTCTGGTCCACCGGTCGTAATACGCGGTGAGCGTATCCCATTGCGTAATAATGAGGCCGATGACAAATAGAATGCCAATGAAGCGCAAGCGCGCCAGCTTCACAAGGATTATGAAGTCGAACCACCACCAGGCTTTCCGCCATCCGTGCAAATCAGGTGGGGCGCGCAAGCCTCCCTCGTCGTCGGGAAGAGGCTCCTCGTCGATCGGCTCGCGCCTGAGCGGGTTGCTATTACTGCCGCGCATGGAATTCTCCTTCCACAACCAATAGATTCGAGAATGTTTTCAGGTGTTCTGAGATGTCTGACAAAGGCTTTGCTATGAAGATCGACCGTGCTGATCTCTCGTTGCACCAACACTTCAACCCCTTAATCCTTCAAACAGCAGCGTCGACAAATACCACTCGCCGAGGTTCGCCTGAATTTGTTAGGGAGTACTAAACCGACATTTCCCATTTGGGTTGAGCCGGAAACCGCTCCAGGCCTCAGTCGCTGCCCATCTTAACATCGCCCC
>CALMBE010000388.1 GCA_937860165.1 uncultured Planctomycetaceae bacterium | reverse complement strand
GAGCAGCAGTTCGGCTCGCCGCTTATTAAGCGCCGGCTTGTCTGCGGGCTGGGCGGCCGTGAGCTCCGTGTCCAATTTTTCCAACTCATCGAGGGTCGCCTGCATTTGTTCGGTGGGGGCGGCGTCCGATTCGACCATCGCACGCTCACCCACTCCACGGCCTCCTTGATCGAAGAAGAACCCGACGGCGACCTCCTTCTCGGTTCCCAGCGTGGGTCCATCGATGAGTTTCCAGGCGCCTCCGACACTAATCAGCGTGCCCAATTGTAACTGTTTGTGTTCGCCGGCGTTGTCGATCATCGCCCAGACGCTCTCGTAAACCATGAGATCTTTAGAAACCCCCTGGGATCCCGCGGGGACCATTCCAGGCCGTACGCCTCCAAAATCACTGAACGCGAATCCAGGTTTCAGCGAGGCATCGGTGGTGACGCTCCCAAACTTTTCCGCCGCGGCTGACACCCGTTTTTGAAGCTGATCGACTCGGGCTGCGTCGAGTCCGAGTTTCTTGATGTCCTCGGCAGTGACCAGTAGTCGCTCGAATCGTTTGGAGTCCTTGGCGCTCAGTGCTTCGATCACTTCCGCGGCGACCTCCTCGGGACTAATCAGCTTCCAACTATCGATCACGTTGTCTTCGTCGGAGTCCAAAGCCCAGCGAATTCCATCGCTGTGGAACCAACGGTATTGGTCGGCCTTGCCGTTGAAGTTGGAATCGATGTCTCGATAGACTTCGAGCCCATCGCGGAAGTAGCTCCAGGTATCGACGACGTTGTCCTTATTGGAGTCGGCAAACTCGCGGAGGATTTTGTTGTCGGGATCACGCACCACCCAGGCGGTGACGTCATTGATTTTTTCGGCCTTAATTGTGCTGCTGGCGATCTTGTCCGCAGCGGGGGTGTCATAGGCGATATTCTCCTGCACGGGCGAGAGCTTTAAGGCATCGCCCACGGAGGGGGCAGCCCCTACTAGCTGCGGAAATATGGCAATACCCAATAATGCAACAATCGAGGGTCTCAGGAGTCGAAACATGAAAACGGTCCTTATATGGGTTCCCGCTGGGAGGTCGGGGCAACCGAAATACCGGGAAATGGAGATTCGGAGCGAGTTATAGCGTTTCGGTGGGTTGTCGGGCCAGAGCGTTGTCACAGATCGCCTCCCTCTAAGGTACCCGGAACACCTGATTCGACTCAATTGCCGTTTGACAGCGACCGATAGCACTCTAAAATGCTGGATTCCACGCTTGCCGAAGGGCCCAGGGTAGCCATTGGTTCATTCGGGGGGGTGTAGTTGCGGGCGCATAGCTCAGTTGGTTAGAGCGCAGCCCTGATAAGGCTGAGGTCCCAAGTTCGAGTCTTGGTGCGCCCACTGTTGAATGCGGAATTTGGATCGCGGACTGCGCAAGTGCAGGAGATTTGTTCCGCAATCCGAACTCCGCAATCCCCATTTAATTGGGGCCGTAGCTCAATTGGGAGAGCACCGCCTTTGCAAGGCGGGGGTTAGGGGTTCGAGACCCCTCGGCTCCACTATTTTCGGTTTGTCACAGGGAATCCCTAATACTACAGCGCTTTTCGAATGAATTCAGCCACGGACGAAACACGGATTGAACACGGATAATCAAGAGGAATTTCGGGCTATTCATTTCGGCGACTACCATTTTGCCACCACCACACGCATCACTCCCAATCATCCGTGTTTCATCCGTGAAATTCCGTGGCTCTCTTGC
>CALMBE010000387.1 GCA_937860165.1 uncultured Planctomycetaceae bacterium | reverse complement strand
AAGCTGAAACGCCGTTGGCGTAGTCTACGGAAGTTATTTTTGAGTCACCCCTTACCCAAACGAACTCATCGGTATTCTCTGGCACGATCTCTTTCGGCCAAGTCCAAACCGTACAAAAATTGCTTAACAAGAAGTGTCATCGGAAAAGCTGCATCATTTTGTTGCTGGAGTACTGTCTAGTCTGTTTCACCCATTGATGTCAATAACAGTTTGTATAAATGGACCCTCTCAACATGACTTTTGGGAGCGAATCTGGTGTTGCACTTTACCGAAAGTGAATACTTCCACAGCGATTGTTACTTGCGATAGCCTACCGCTTTCACAAGCATTCCAGTCATTTCTTGTTGGATGTTTCTAGCACAACGCTTTCAACGGGTTGCTTATCCACAAATGACTTCAGAATCAGAATACCAGCACCCACAACTAAGAGAGAATCAGCAATATTGAAGTTGGGCCAGACCCAGTTCTCGTTCACCTGAAAGAGGATCCAATCACGCACGGCATTGACCGATTCTCCCGAGCGTGTGGGATTGAATTGATCCCAAGTCAATCCGGACAGGCCGATCCTGTCGTAGAGGTTTCCCAGAACTCCCCCCATGATGCAGCCTAATGCCAGCGTCAGTCCGAGTTGCTCGGCAGCTCCGAAGCGGAACAGCCACACGGGAATGGCAATCGCAGCCGCCAGGGCAAGAAAGGCAAATACCCAGACTTTGCCCTGCCCCATCCCAAAGAGGGCCCCTTCGTTGAGGCTTTTTTGGATGCCGACATGATTAGGAATCAACCACCATTCACTGCCGTGAAAGAGTCTGGGACTGCCAAAGACAAGCCACTTGGTCAACAAGTCCACACCAAGCCCCAGTCCCGCGATCAGGCAAAACAGAATCACGCGGTTGCGAAAAGTGTTTGCATAGCCATCCATGGTGACCTTTCTCGCCCTAGTTAGCCGGAATCGTTCCCATTCCGCGAGTTTTCTTGAGACGCATCACTTAGGACCGAATCAAAGACTCCGCTCGGGTGCCACTGGCTTTGCCAGTGTCTTCCCGACCAATCCCAGTTCACCAGCCCTAAAGCGAAGACACTGGCAAAGCCAGTGGCACACGAATCCCCTGGTATCGACCCCGCGGAGTCTACTTAACCCGCCAAGCCTTTCGCTTCGCGCGTCGAGGCACACTTCACGCACAACGGGGCGTGTGGCAGGGCATTGAGTCGGGTCTTAGGTATCGGGCCGCTGCATTCTTCGCAAATCCCGTAAGCTCCGGTTTCTATCCGCTCCAGGGCACGCTCGATTAGGCCCAGATTGTCCTCTTCGGTAGCCAGCAGGCTCAACGTAAACTCCTGCTCAAAATTATCGCTTCCAAGCTCGGCCATATGAATTGGCATCGTCGAGGACTCGGCCCCTTCGGTACCTAGCGCGGCGTCGGCCATGGAAGTGACATCATCCCTCAGACGAGACCGCATCACCAACAGACGTTCCTTGTAGACATTGATATCATCGGACTTCATCGTAGCTCTCCAAGTAGGTTGACTCTCCAGCACGTCTGGCTGCGCGGGGACTAGATTCGCCATTGTAAATCCCAACCTCCAACCAGTCAAATACCTGGCAACTGGAAAAATCTCTCCTAAACCCAATCTTCACAACCGCTTACGGCAATGAGCCGGTCGAGATTGAATTCAGTTCTCAAAGCTCTGCGGGAGTCTATACGCAGTCAGTCACACCCCGGGTCGCATAATTTGAGCCCCATTTAGCCAACAAGATTCAGGTGTGAGTTTGGTTCAGTCATAAGTCGTAAGTTTCCCACAGTCCCCCAGTCCCAAAACGGAACTGGGTTCCCGCCCCCGCCTCCGCGAGGGCAAGCTCTTCGCGGGACTGACGGAAAATTTCCCCCCCAGCCCCTAACCTCTGACCAGGGCCGATCAGTTTTCTCAAAATGAGGGTGCCATGGCCACGGCGGTACTCCGC
>CALMBE010000386.1 GCA_937860165.1 uncultured Planctomycetaceae bacterium | reverse complement strand
GCGGAGTACCGCCGTGGCCATGGCACCCTCATTTGGAGAAAACTGATCGGCCCTGCGCGAGCACCCGAGAAAGCTGTCGATTTTGACTTGTGGCGGGGGCGGGCTCTATTTCCGCTTTGCACTGCGTCCATTACGATTGAGGGTGTTGAACTTACTAGTCAAGCTACTCCCCCCTGGTCCGGTTCCTTGTACGCTTATCTCACCATTCTCACGAGCAATCGTTCGGGTACCAATTTTACCTTGGACCCCAATCGCGATACGTTGATGGGCCGGGGCAGCGACTGCCAAGTCTCGGTCCCCGATCCGATGTGTTCCCGAGTCCACGCCGTGATTCGCTATGAAGAAGACCTCTGGGTCATCCGCGATCAAGGCAGTCGCAACGGCACACTCGTCAACGGCCAGAAGATCGAAGAGGCCAGCCTGGGCGACGGCCATCAGGTTTCCATCGGTTCGCACGATTTCGAGTTTCATCTCACTGAAGAGCCGGCGACGGCGGAATCGGGAGATGAGAATCAGATGCAAACGATCGTGCAAGATATTCCCGTCGCGGTTCGGCAGTCCCAGCAGGAAGTGTTGTCGGCACTTCCCACGCCTGAGCAAGTACAGGAATTGGTATTACTCTACCAGTTGAGTATGCACCTCTTAGGATGCGCAGAACCCGAGCAAGTCGTTCGCATTGCGCTGGAATTATTGAAGGAACGGACCAAGGCTGCCGTGGTCGGTTTCTTGTGGGTCGACGATGCGAATCAATTGCAACCCAAGATCGTGATTCCCAAGGAATCGGCCGACTGCGTGCGACTGAGTCAAACCCTGACCGAATTAGTGATGCGACAGGGTCATGCCGTGTGGGTTGCGAATCAATCTGCTGCGGAGAGTAACAAGAGTAGTGTGACTTTTGCCGATGCCGTGTGTGCCCCGCTGGTGCACAAAAATGCGGAAGGCGAGCGGGCGACCATTGGGGCGATTCATGTGTATTTGCAGGCGGGCAGATTTCGCCAATCGGACTTCGATTTCATTATCTCGGTCGCCAACCTCGCGGTCATCGCACTCGTCAGGGCTCGCTCGGAAGTAGTGATCCGAAGCGACTATCAACGCCTGGTCAGTGCGTCGCCGGGATACAACGACTTGGTGGGCGAATCAGCGGCCATGCGCGAGCTGAAGTCGAAGATTCAAAAAGTGGGGGCCGCTTCCGGGTGCGTGTTAATTCGCGGCGAAAGCGGCGTCGGCAAGGAACTGGTGGCCCGGGCGATCCACCGCTCCAGCCCGAGGGCCGATCGGCCGATGATGTCGGTCAACTGCGCAGCGATTCCCCACGACTTGATGGAAAGCCAACTCTTCGGACACAAGGCAGGGTCTTTCACGGGTGCCGACCGCGACCATGCCGGCTACTTCCAGCAATGCGATCTCGGGACGCTCTTTCTGGACGAAATCGGAGAACTGCCGCTCGAAGGCCAAGCCAAGTTGCTCCGCATCCTGGAAGGGCACCCCTTCCTGCCGGTCGGTTCGACGCAAGAGGTGCAAGTGGACGTGCGGGTGATTGCCGCAACGAATCAGGACTTGCAGCGTTACGTCCGCGAGAAAAAATTCCGCGAAGATTTGTATTACCGCATCAGTGTGTTCGAGTTGCTTGTCCCGCCGCTGCGAGATCGGGGCGAAGACATTGGCCTGCTCATCGATTTCTTTCTCGATCATTACCGTAAGCAACGCGGGCGACTCAAGCTCGAACTTACCGCAGCGGCCCGAACCTGCTTGATCGAGTATTCCTGGCCCGGGAACGTGCGACAACTCCGCAATGTGATCGACAGTGCCGTGGTGCTGGCCGAGGACGAGGGAATCCGCCCGCGCGATTTGGGACTCCGCGATTCGGGTGCCGATGAACTCGAGACGCTCGAAATCGACCGCTGGGAACGCAAGCTCATTACCGAAGCCCTCAAGCGGAGCGACGGAAACGTCCCCGAGGCCGCCCGGCTCTTGAACATCGGACGGGCAACACTCTACCGCAAGATCGAATCTTACGATATCCACCGGTGAGTCACAAAGTTCACAGCGTATCGGCTGTCAGTGCTATTGCGTGGGGGTGGTTCGGAAAAAACGGTAACAAAGCCACGGATTGTCACGGATTAAACACGGATGGGTAGGATTGATGGTTCTGAGGTTAGCAAGTCAAGAATGGCGAATCGAGACGAATTATAGTTTTGGCAATGGCCGTGTTTAATCCGTGTTTCGTCCGTGGCTGACTACACTGCAATTAGTGCTGTAGAATAGTTGAGGACAAGTTAATCCCAACCCCACGACGAGTACGACGGTTTGTTGTCATTCCCGCGCAGGCGGGAATGACGCATCAGATTGCGGAATGCAAAATGCGGATTGCGGATTAAAAACAGTCTCACAGTCCTTCTTCACCCTAGCCCCCGACCCCCAGCCCCCCAATATGCCGCCAACCTCTGCTGAAAATCGCCGCCACTTTGAATGCCTGGACAGAAAGGCCCTCGCCGAGTTTCAGCTTGGTCGCTTGAACCACTTGTTGGCGACGATTCTGCCTGCCAATCGATTTTACTCCGACAAACTAGTCGGTTGTCCCGAGCAGCTTACTTCGCTCGACCAACTCGAAGACTTTCCGCAAACTAGCAAGGAAGAGCTTTCCACCATAAGTGGATTGACAGCGCTGCCGGCGAATCTCACCTGGCCTCTCGAACGGTATCTGCGTTACCATCAAACCTCGGGGACCCGTGGTAGGCCGTTGGCGGTCTTCGATACGGCTGACGACTGGCGGTGGTGGGTCGATTGCTGGCAATACGTGCTCGATGCGGCTGAAGTGACCAATGCCGATCGTGCCTTGCTCTGTTTTTCGTTCGGTCCATTTATTGGTTTCTGGAGTGCCCACGATGCACTCGTGGAACGGGGAACCTTGGTGATCCCCGGCGGCGGGATGAACACCCTAGGCCGACTCGATTTGTTGCAGCGCACCGGTGCTACGGTCCTGCTGTGTACGCCGACTTACGCCCTCCACTTGGCAGAAGTGGCGGCCCAACACAAAATCGATCTCGCACTCCACTGCCAGGTGCGAAAAATCATCGTCGCCGGCGA
>CALMBE010000385.1 GCA_937860165.1 uncultured Planctomycetaceae bacterium | reverse complement strand
GCATGGCCACAGCGGAGTCCCGCCGTGGCCATGGCACCCTCATTTTTCGGTTTGACAAAGCACTAGCTACCTGCTGGGCACTTATCCTACTGGGCATCTGGAGCGCTGCCGCGCCTGTGGCTGCTATTACGGTCGATATCCGGCCGTTGTGCGAAGTGACTGGCGGTTGCACGGCTTCGGATTTCTTGGTATCGCACCCCGAAGCACTGGGTACATTGCAATTCGCCGCTCAAGCTTATGAGGCTTTTGCCGATCAACTAACCGCGTTGCCTTCCAGCCCAGGTTGGACAGCGACGTTAACCAATCCCAACACAGGGGCCGCCGGTTTTTCATTGGCAAACTTAGCGATCCCAGCCAATACGCTTGTCATTCTTGCCGGTGGGCGAGACCTCGCCGGCAATTTTGTGGGCGAAGCTGGCCCCGGAATGGCGAACATCTCACTGAGCCGAGGACAGGGGGGTATCACCGGTTCCACCGCCACCGACTTCGCTACCTGGGGCGGTTCGATTGCCTTCGACACCCTGAATAACGGTGTGCCTCGCAATTGGCACTTCGGGATCGACTCCTTGCCAGCCCCCGGGCAACTCGACTTTCTGACGATTGCATTTCATGAGTTGGCGCACGTGTTTGGGTTTGGAACATCCGATTCGTTCAGCAATCTAGTCAGTGGCAATCAATTCCACGGCACGAAGTCGATTCTACTCACGGGTGCCCCAGTCGGGATGTCACCGGATCAGGATCACTGGGCAACCGGCACCACGAGTCCCCCGTACACCACCGAGCCTCTCTCGGCTTTGACTCCCACGCTGACCTTGGGAAAGCGCAGAACTTTGACTCCCTTGGACTTTGCCGCACTCGATGATTTGGGTTGGGAAATTCCCGAACGGTTGCTGGGACTCCACGGCGATGTCGACCAGGATGGCGATGTCGATGGGCGTGATTTGCTTTTCTGGCAGCGAGGTTTTGGACTCACTGGCCCAGGACTCTTGGGCGATCCCAGTGGAGACCAAGTCGTCGACGGATTCGATTTATGGCTTTGGCAGGCAAATTTTGGACAAACTTCTTCCAGCGGAAATTCAGGAATCCACGCCAACGTACCCGAGCCGAGGGGAGTGCGGCTGTTAGGTTTTGCCCTGTTGTGGAGTGCCTTGCTTCCCAGAGCATTGCGCGCGGCAGTGTGCGATTCCGGACCGACAACTTAGCGTTGTCGAGCGGTCGTCTGGTGCAATCGTTACGATCGGAATGTTCCTTAATCGCTGCATCCCGTTAGTGCAATTACACGGATCAACCGGTGGTTCCCCGCATTCTGCCGTTGGCCAATCTGCAGAATAAGTTTGACTCGCACTAGGTCCAATCTATTTTTCTAGGGGCCGGAATTGTAGCCCAATTCACAGAGTTTTTTACTCGGCAAGAGTCCGCCAGTGCGTGGAAACTGTTTGCCTACGAGGAATGTTCGATGTTGCTGCCGCTGGGGGTTTCGCCTAGTTACGTGCTCATGGATGCGACACTCGCTCTGACGGCCTTCGGCGTCGGAGTGCTTGTCGCTTACTGGTATTTTGCATCCAAAACAGCCGTCTCCGACAAAACCAGTACCGAGGCCAGCCTGAAAGGGGACGAGTCCCACCAGCTCGATGCCGAGCGCACCAACATGGCCGTCAAGCAGTTGAAGGACTTGGCGTCTACAGTTGCCGCCGATGTCGACAGCCACAACCAGTTCGTCAGCGGAATCTCGGATCGTTTGGGTTCTCTCGACGTGGAATCTCCCGATCGAGAGTCCGCCGTTACTGAGGCGTTAGGCGAAATCCTCATCGCCAATGAAAAACTCCAAAAACGCTTGGCAGAAGCCGAAAAGAAAATTCAAGTTCAAGCTGAAGAACTGAAAACCCAAGAGTCCGAGGCACGTACCGATTCGCTGACAAAACTCGCGAATCGTCGCGCTTTCGATGATGGTATGGCAAAGTCCATTGAAAACTTCAAACGCGACGGTCGGCCCTTGAGTCTCTTGCTGTTCGATATCGACCATTTCAAGAAATTCAATGATACCTATGGTCATCAAGCCGGCGACGAAGTCCTGCGGGAGGTCGCGGCAACACTCAGCAAGACCGCCAAGAGCTCCGATCTGGCGTTTCGCTACGGTGGCGAAGAGATGGGCTTAGTCATGCCCAATACTTCGATGGCTCAAGCCAAAATTGCCGTGGAAAGAATCCGCAAAGCGATCGCGTCGACGGTTGTGCGTTTCCAAGCCAATACACTCAGCGTAACTGCGAGCATGGGAGTCGCCGAAGTAGGCCCAAGTGACGACGTTGCCCGACTGATCCGTCGTGCCGACGAAGCCATTTACAGTGCGAAGGAAGCGGGCCGAAACTGCAGTTACTGGCACGACGGCGACGACTGTCTTCCTTTGGAAGAGCACAGCGCAGCAAAAGCCGCGCGCCCCTCAGCCACGCCTGAGAAAGCACTCAGTCACAGAGATCTGCCTAACAGAACCGTTTTTTCCGCCGAGTTGCAACGCCGGATCTCCGAAAGTCACCGCACCGGGAATTCCCTGGCCCTGCTGCACCTGAAGGTGGTGAGTTTTGCCACCTTAGAGCGCGATTTCGGCGGTGCCGTGGCGGACATGATGCTCGATTCCGTAGGCCAATTCATCGGCTCCCGCCTACGCGACATGGACCTCTTGGGTCACATCGATCGCGGCACCTATGTGGTGATGCTGCCCGGCAGTACGGAAAAGGAAGCAACGATAGTCGGCAACCGAGTGCGTACCACCCTGGCTGGGTGTCCGATTCCGCTCGGAACCACGCAACTCACACTGCAACTGAGTCAGTCCGTTACCACAGTTCAGCCCGCCGATGACGCCGTCAAGATGCTCGACCGCATAACTGAAGTTCGCACTCCCGAGCTAGTCAAATAGGGAACCTGGGTAGCGAAAGGGATATTGACCATTGCGCAGCTAATGAACCCGTTAGCAATTCGGCTATCAGCCATTGGCTGTCGGCTATCGGCCTGAAAAAACTGGTTCTGGCCGATAGCCGATAGCTGACAGCCAATGGCATGACTAGTGCTTTGTCACATCTTAACTTTGGGGTT
>CALMBE010000384.1 GCA_937860165.1 uncultured Planctomycetaceae bacterium | reverse complement strand
AACCCACGAATCGGCATTTGGCCATTTCTTCTGAACTGCCCACTCGATGGGCGTCGATATAGGCAAAGCATCTCGCCAAGCGGATCCACAGTATGGATCGCTGTAGGTCGGATAATCGACAAAGTTCCATGATAACGAGTGCAAGTTTTCTGAGGTTGGGAAATGGACGTCATTTTTACTACTCGTTTTGGTTCCCTCACGGTTGAGCCGCACGATGTACTTACGTTCGAGAAAGGTTTGGTTGGGCTCGAAGACTGCCGCCATTGGGTAGTCTTGACCGACTCGAAAAACCACTCCTTGGGTTGGCTGCAAAGTTTGGAGCAAGGGCATATTGCTTTGGGAGTAGTAAGCCCGCGGCGATTTGTGCCTGAATACCAAGTGCGTGTCAGTCGGAGTGATTTGATGACACTCCAACTTTCCACGATTCGCGATGCGGAAGTCGTAGTGCTTGCCAGTCGTCGAGAGTCGGGAATTACCCTAAATCTTCGCGGCCCGCTGATCATTAATGTCGAAAACCGACAGGGATGCCAGGTGATTGCCAAGGATGAATACCCGGTTCAATACCCGCTGGACATGCACAATACGAAAATAAGGCGTATTGCTTAAGCTAGCGGGGGGGAAGCGCCGAATTGATCGAGCATAGTCATTTGCTATCAGGGATCCATTCGAGGAAGAAACTACATCTCTGAGGACGATCTTATTCCTGAGGTGGAGAGGAGCGAGCCATGTTAGTTCTGTCCAGACAACGCGACGAAAGTATCATCATCGGCGATAATGTCGTCATTACCGTTGTCGACGTACGTGGCGACAAAGTGAAGCTAGGGATCGAAGCCCCCAAAGAGATCTCCGTTCATCGCCGTGAAGTCTACGAAGCGATCCTCCGAGAAAATCGCCAAGCTTCCCTTCTCAAGCCAGAAGACGCCCGCCTGCTGGGTCCTCCTGGTGCCAATGGCGACCGCACTTAGCGTTTCTCCTTTCGCTTCTAAGTAGCTGGGTCTGTCTGGGAATTGCTGTATTCCATTGCCGACTATTAGGCAGGCATTCCCGCACGCGCGGAAATAACGCTTGGGAACGGTTCAAAAATAACTTCGGCACTTATCGCTTCGTGCAGCCTGCAAGCAATTTTACCACGGAGCCACGGAGGTCACGGAGACGTTAATTACTTGGGGGTATTCTGAATTGCTGAAATGCAGGTGGGTACCCAAATGTCATCCCGAGGTACTCCGAGGGATCTGGCCAGATTTCTCTCCGAGTAACTCGAAATGACAGTGGAAAAGCTCCGGGCGAGGGCACCACACCCACTAGTGTGGTCTGCTTACGGCTC
>CALMBE010000383.1 GCA_937860165.1 uncultured Planctomycetaceae bacterium | reverse complement strand
GGGCGGGAATCCAGTGCATTGGAATTCACCTACGACCTACGACTTACACCCATCTCTTCTCAGTGTCCTCCGTGGCTCTGTGGTTTAACTGAAATGGGGAAGTTATTTTTGAGCCCAGCTTTAGCGAAACTGAAGTGTGAGTTTTGCAGAACAATTTGAACCGAACTCCATTTGCTGGAAATGAGAATCAACATGAATAAAACCATTTCTCTCGGAAGATTACGAGGTTTTCTCCGGATGAGTTGGGGCCTGAAGTTCGTGGCAACCTTGCTCGTGGGATGCTGCTTACAGGACCTGGCCGTCGCTCAGCCTGGTCGTGCCGAGACCCCTTGCCCTTGCGCGGCAGATGGGACTTGTCATCCCCGGCGCGAAACTTGGGGCACCTACCTGACTCAGTGGAGAGTCTGGCCAGGTGAACAAGCCAACATTGTTCCCGAACCAGAAAAAGCCGTCGAGAGCGACATTCGGAGCCAGCTCCCCATCATCGAGCGACCGCGCCCCGATGAAGAACATTTGCGGGGCCCCGCCAAGCCCGTCGCACCCGAGGCACCTCAAGAACCAACTGCCGTGGGCGCGGAAGAAGTTCCAGCCGCCGAGGCCGCCCCGGCTGCCGAGGCCCCAGCGAACGATGGCCTCCAACTCCCGGGCTTTGACCCCCAGGGTAGCTTACATCAACTGCCCCAAATTGAAGATGTGCCACCTGCACTGCCCAAGAGCCTGAGTCAAGCCATGCTGGTGCAGAGTGTTCCAATACAAGCTCCCACTCAAACTATGCAACGTCGATCAGTGACAGTGATCGCAAACTCTGCCAGCGCTACTCAGCAGTCGGTTCGTCACGATCCCCTGGTCTCGCCGACCACCGCGACGACTCAGCCCGGTCCGATCGAACTCGGCAACCCTGCCGCCGACCGCGTCTATCAGCCCACCGCCCAAGACCTGCAACACGCGATTTACTACGAACAGCAGTAGTGAATGGAAACCTGGGTCAGGTTAGCCTTGCTGGACCAACATTGCGTTGCATTCTCGCAAGAGGTCCGGTTAAGCGATACAAGTGCTTTGACAACGCCTAGATTTGACAAAGCACTAGAGTGTTGAACGTAAAACCACATTCCCCGCTGAGAGAATCTGAGCGTGAAGCTCCCTCATGGCCATAGAGCCTACATTGACCAGCAAAAGCTGATTGCATATTCCCTCGATCCAGAGCATGATGAGGGTCGGCACAAGGCTCACCTGTTTGAATCAATGGTTGGCATCAACCTCCAAAATAGCGAATTGTTGCTCAACGCAGTCCAACAAGCGGCCGTGACTGGGGAGGCAGCCGTGGGTAAACTGGACAACGGTCGTCGGTATTCCTACGCACCGGCACCCGCTTACTCGGGAAACGTAGTTCGTTCCTACTCGGGTAACTCCGGGCAGGCTAGCAGACCGGCATGGTTACTGCAGAAGTCGGACCCACGAAAATTTAGTGGTCGTTAGTAGTCTTGTACGAGATTCACAGCCCTGGCCTCGATTAGCACCTGGCCAGGGCATTTTTTCAAAGAGTAAGGTGGATCGATCTGTCGGCGATCAAGCAACATACGCGAAATAAGGTACTTCAGGAATTTTTAGTGGATGGAAACGGTTACCAAAACATATTCGGAAAAAGTCTTTTATCCCATCCTGAAGGGATTTCATCAATCAGCCCAGGGTTGTCCGCTGTGGCGGACTACCCTGGGTAAAGCAGACAAGTAATCCAATCGTCCGAGTAATTCGCATCGAGTTCCGAAGGCGTTCTACCGAGGACGAAACTCGACGCAGCCGACCGCGGGTTATATTGGCCTCGGCAGAGCACCGTTGGTACACATCGTTTTCTGCTCGGCCAACGGAATTCGTTGCAATACCTACCCAGGGTAGTCGCCACGGCGACAACCCTGGGCTGAATGACGTAATCCCGTTGGGATAAGCACCCGTTGTATCCGAGGATACCGTTTCAGCGCCAATCAGCCACAAGGAATCACTCACTAAATCTACTGATGAACCCGAAATAAAAATCCGCCACTGGTCGAACCGCCCAACCGTTGATTCGGTAAACAAAAAAACCCCTCGGCCATTGCCGAGGGGTTTTGTGTTCTTCTATCTTTCCGGTGTCAGGAATTTAGATTCGGAAACCGGCGACCATTCCCTGCAACTGCTCAGAGAGTTTCGAGAGGTCCCCTCCAGCCGTCTGCGTTAGGGCGGCACCCTTCGCTGTTTGCCTGGCGGACTGATCGACTCCCACGATGTTGCGCGAGATTTCCGCACAAGCATTGGCCGACTCGGCGACACCCGTCGAGACGGTTGTGGCCGCTTGGGCGGTCTGGTTGATGTTGGCGGCAATCTCGCGGGTGGTGGCACTTTGCTCCTCGACCGCGGCCGCGATCGAATTGCTTGTGGCATTCACCTCTTGAATTACCTCGCCCACTTCACCGATCGAACGCACTGCTTCGCCAGTCGCGCTCTGCATGCTTTCGATCCGCTTGCGGATGTCCTCGGTGGCATCGGCTGTTTGACGCGCCAGTTCCTTCACCTCGGTGGCGACCACGGCAAAACCCTTGCCCGCGTCACCGGCCCGGGCAGCTTCGATCGTGGCATTGAGGGCCAACAGATTCGTTTGCTCGGCGATGTCCTGGATCACATCGATCACCTTGCCGATTTCGTCGGCGGACACGCCCAACTCACCAATTGTCTTATTGCTCGACAAGGTGAGGTCAGACGCCCGACCGGCAATCATCGAAGCCCGTTCGGCGGTCTTGGCAATTTCCGTGATGCTGCTGGTAAGTTCTTCCACTGCTGCCGCTACGGTGCGGACGTTGGTGGTCATCTGCTCGGTCGACGCAGCCATGTTGGTCATGTTCGTCGACATTTCCTCGGCAGCGGCGGCCACAGTGGCCGACTGGCTGGTGGTTTCCTCGGCACCGCCGGCAAGCTGCGTGGCAGTCGCCGAAAGTTCCGTCGAGGTATTGGACAGCCGGTTGGCATTGCCCGCCAGTTCGCTCATTACTTGCCGTAAGTTGGTGCCCATGGCGTTGACCGCTTGAGCAATTCCTTGGAAAGTACGGGCAACTTCGACCGTGTCATCATCGGCAGAAGCGACTTCATAGACCTTGGTTAAATCGCCTTGAGCAATTTCGCTCATCACTTGTGAGAACTTGGCAACTTCCAATTCCTGGAAGGCTGCCGTCTTCTCGGAAAGTTCAAGAGTACGCCGAGCAGCCAACTTTTGGGCGGTGATATCTGTCGCGTACTTGACGACCTTGAGGGGATTGCCGTTGGCATCGAAAATTGGGTGGTAGGAGGCTTGAATCCAAATCTCCTTGCCACCCTTGCCAAATCGCTTATACTCGCCAGCATCGAATTCGCCGCGGCCTAGCTTTTCCCAGAAGGCACGGTATTCGCCGGTCTGAGTGTAGTCCGAGTCACAGAACATGCGATGGTGTTTTCCTTTGATTTCGTCGAGGGTGTAACCCAAGGCACCGAGGAAATTGTCATTGGCTGTCAAGACCGTGCCATCGAGATTGAACTCGATCACCGCCTGTGCCTTGCTGATAGCGTTAATCTGGCCTTGGAAATCCGAAGCCTTCTCATCGAAATCGGACATTGTGTCGAGCATCGTATCCAGAGCCGTGGTCATGCGGTTTAAATCACCGCTCAGATTGGTCTTCACTCGTTTGCTGTAGTCCTTGCGGGTAGCAGCTTCGACGGCCTCCGTGGACTTGCGGATCACATTGCCTACCGACCGAGAGAAGAAGAAAGTACTCAAGAGAACGGCCAGTGTGGCACCCGCCAGGGTGTACAGGCAGGATTGTTTGAGGTTATTGGAAGCGGCCAGTGCTTGGTCGCTGTTGACGCGAACTAACACGTTCCACCGCATTCCAGGAAAACCCAAAGCACCGCGGAAAGGGGTGAAACCAGCCACCAGATCAATATTTTTCCGGGCATGAAAGGAACTTACGAGGGCACCGCTTTCGCCAGCCACAACGGTCTTGGCCGCTTCGACACCCTTCTCGATCAGGTTGTACTTGCCGATGATGCTCAGGTCACGAGCAATTTCCGGCTTGCCCAAAGTGGTGGGGTCGCAGTCAACAATGACATTGCCCTGGTCATCGAGCAAGGTAATCTCGGCCGTATCCAGTCCGCGCTCTTTGAGGTCGTTGTAATAGCTGAGAATGATCTCCTCGGCGACGCTGAACTTAGCAACGTTCTTCCAAACGGCAATCACTTCACCCGCTGCATTTTTTACCGGAGCAGTGAATCCCAGGGCAAGCCCTTCGTCGCCGTAAATCTCAGTTACGGACTCGTCGACATGTAAGTGCTCGACAACCGTTCCCGTGCATACTCCATCGGCCGATTCGTAGAACTTACCCGCCAGGGCGTCATTGAACCAGATTTCTTTCGAGAAGTCGTGGGCATACAAGGCTTCAGTCTTGATGGCTTGGAAATTGTTATCACGCGTATTGACCGCGATGAGCTTGCCATGGGTATCTACGAGCAACGTCAAATAGTAGAGATCGTACAGGTCTACATATTGATTCATCGCCTTGACGATCGGGTTCTCCTCGCCCTGGACGCCCCACACGGAGGTATCTTGAACTACTTGATTCACACCGAAGGCTTGCACGTCGCCGTAGCGCTCGAACAAATTCCGATCGATCTTGTCGGCGATATTTACCGCGATCGAGCGGTATTGCTCGGCTGTATCTTGAGCAAGTGTGCCCACGGAACGCCAGGTCGTCCAAGTCATGACCCCCAGTGGCACCAGCGCGAACGACAGGCACACAGTGGTCAAAATCGTGCGGAATGAGAATCTAGAAAGCGACATGTTTTTCTCCTGTCCAGTAGGGAATACCGGTGGCCGGTGTGTATTGTGAGCGTGGGCCTTACCTTGATTCGGTGCCAAGGACTTTTGGCCTATACAGAGTTACCACGCAAACTGTGCCAGTCAGGGAAAATTTGCTATCCAGGGGGACGTTCGGGGAGAATCACAACCGTTACAATTCGGATACTCTGAACAACTAAGGTCCGATTTAGGAAATTAACTTCAGAAAACATGTTCGGCCGCCCATTCGTTGCGGGCTGATATTTTCGATCCAACAGTCCGAAATGTCATTCCCCGGAGGCGGGAACCTAGCCCGGATTTTTCACCACGAATGAGACAAATAGCACGAATCTGTTAGCTAATCTGTACATGCATTTCTAGGCAAGTCACCATGAAAAACGGTTGGTTGCGAAACCGGACTTCTCGATTGCGGGAAAACTGCGAGTATTCGTGGGATTCGTAGTATTCGTGGTTACTGTATGGTGAGAAAAGCCAGCTAGGGTTGAATGGCTCGTGCGCCGCTGTTGGTGCCAAGTATCACAAGTGGATTATTGGAATTCGCGCTAGTGAATTCCTTCACTCGACATTCGCTGAGACTTTACCACTTCCGGTAAGACGAACACATCCACGCGCGAATTGAGCTCGAGTTCGTTCTGATCCAAACTCGCCGCGATCGGCTCATTTCCCTCGGCTTGGCTCATGCGGATGATGTCGGAAGAGACTCCCAGGCCTTCCAAGATTTGCTTGACGGCCCGCGCCCGCGCGAAACAGAGCTCCCAGTGATCGCCGTAGGGGCTCCCCTGGGGAAGTGGTTTTCGCAGTGAATGGGCTCGGATCTCGATCCGATTGCGCTTACCCAAGAGGTCGGCCATCGCCTTTTTCAGGTGCGACAACTGTTCCGCGGTGAGCTTGTCGGAATCGACCGGGAACAGCACCGAGATCATCGGCAGGTCATCGAATTGAACCGGTGCAAACCCATTCTTGGTCCGCCCGGGGGGCCCATTGCCACCTTTGGCTTGCTTGTTGTCTTTGGAGAATCGTCCCCCCTTTTTCGAGGGCCGATCTTCGCTGCCGTAACCTTGGCTCGGGGGATCGAGCGACGACACAGAGAAGGGGTCGCGGAAATACTGGGCAACGGATTCTTTCATTTGCGGTTTTTGAGAGGTCAGCCACATCACCATGAAAAACGCCATCATCGCGGTCACGAAGTCCGCGTAAGCAACTTTCCAAGCACCACCACCATGACCAGCCATATCCGCTTTCCTTTACTCGTGCTCTCCCGAGGAGGTCGTGTTGCTTATTGGGTGTCAACCTGCTTAAAGAGCTCTTCCACTTCTTCCCGGCTGGGCCGGACATCGGTACCGACGCTGCGACGGGCTTTCTCGAGCGCAACCTTCGGGGGGAAATCGTTCGCGAAGGCCAAGATCGTCGTCGTGATCGTCGGACTGGGCGTCGTCGGCACCGGCGTGGCCCTGGCGATGCGCGGTGGCGGCGACAAGGGGCAAGGAAACACGCTGGTCAAGATCGAAAAGGGCGACATCGTCGAGAAGGCCCTCGCCGTGGGCCAGATCGTGCCGGACCAAGAGATTCAGGTGAAATCGCAGATTTCCGGCCGCATCAAGGACACCTTCGTCGAGGTCGGCGATCAGGTGGTGGTGGGCCAACCGCTGTTCTCGGTCAGCCCCGACCCGAC
>CALMBE010000382.1 GCA_937860165.1 uncultured Planctomycetaceae bacterium | reverse complement strand
GATCGGCAGTCACAGAGTCTGATGCAACTACGACGAACGAGCGTGATTATAGCGGATGAAGTGGCCAAAAACTAAGGGAAAATTCTGGGGGGCGAGGGAGTCCCCTGACTTACGTCAGGGGCTAGTGAGTGGATGCAGCAGCTTAGCGGACTTTGCATTTGAATTTGAGGATGCAGCCTGCGCCGGCTTGGAGTGGTTCCTTGAGTTCCCAGCGGAGTATCCCTGAACCGGTTGGCTGGGGATCTGTCGAGAAATCGGCCGCGACACTGGACTGGGCGGAGTCGGCCACATATTCGAGGCGGGTGGTGAGATTGTCGACCACGGTGACGCGCTCCATTTCGCGGTTGCCCATGTTGTCGAGTCGGAGCGTGAATTCAATTTCTTCGCCCGGCTTGGCTGTGCTCGTCGAGGCAAGTTTCACGAGTCGCAAGCAGGGCTTGTTGGGTTCGTCGAGGTGGTAGACCACTCCGGGCTGACGCTGGCTGATCGCTGCGATAGCGTTGCGGCTATCGATCATGATTTGGGGTGCTTCGTCGCCGGTCCAGGTAATCGCGGCAATGCTGGCCCGCGCGATTTTCACTTTTTCGTCACCGACGAGTGTGCCGGTGTGTACGATTTGCAGATCGGCGTACGGCGAAAGGGTGCCGATGTCGGCAGCCAAGCGAACTTCGCGGCCCAATTCGCCAGGTTGTTGCCGTTCGCGGAGGAGCGAGGCAGGATCTTCGACGCGGTCGATATGGGGTTCGAGTTTATTGAGTGAGGTTGCGACCTTTTCGTTTTCGTCGAACTTGGCCAACGACATCGTGTGGCCGAAGCCGTTGGCGGCATCGTAACGGGCGTATTCTTGGAGGTCGACCACCCGCCGAACGACGGCGAACCGGGGGGCATAGACGCACACTTGGTTACTGGGCGTGATATACGTGTGCCCATCGACAGTGTCGTAGTGGGCGACGGTATCTTCTTGTTCGAGGCCATCGATATGCAAATCTTGCTTCACACCAGCGGGAAGTCCGTGATCGCCCCCGTCGCAAAGGTATTCATCGCGGGGACCGACCAGTCCGCAGGCTTGGCAACCGCAGGAGCCGCAACCCGAGTGCGCACAAGCTGGCGGAACAATTCCCGCTGCATATTGGGCTTGGCGATAGACAGGTGGTGCCACGTTTCTGTCCGATTGGTAAACCACGGGCTCGACAACGTGTCGGGCTGCCGCGGCTTGAAAGGCAGTGGGCTCCGAAGCTGTTGATGGAATTTGTTGAGACAGGACGTTATTGCCGTGTGGGCAGACCGATTGGCAAGAACAAAGAAGCAAAGTGGCGGTGGCGACGACCCCATAGCGAAACCACGCCGGCGCGCGACTTGACTGTGCAAATTTCACAATGTCTCGATTCGCATTTGGCACAGGCAAAAGACCTTACTGTCTGGGGCTCAGCAGGGGGAGCATTTCTTGAGGCGCGACGAGTTCATCGTCGCTGATTTCACTGCCGATGATTTCTTGATTGGGGATCGCTTGTTCGACAGAGTAATCGTGACGTACCCGGGGATCGCCCACGAGTTGGTGGTCGTACACCATCATCGGCGGCGAACCGTAATTGAATTCGGAGTCGATTGCCGTACCCTCGGGGACCCGACCACCCATCCGCAGGATTGCAATGGGGCGCCCCAAGTGGTCGGCCATGACGAGCGGGTCTTCGCCCGGTCGCGCTTCGATCCAGGGCTGCTCTTCTCCAGAGCGGGCGATTGCCGGGGCCAGTTGGGGATCTTCGACATAAATCACGCGCGTGATGAATCGGCCCTCGGCGGCGAGGATCAATTCGTCCGGAGTGAGTTCCACGGGGACCGGGAATCTCAATTCCTGACCACACGGTGGATAAAGCCGGTCGACAAGTTCCAGCGTGGGAAAGACTTCCAGACCTGGATTCTCGGGAATCTCGCTAACTCGAAAGCGGTAGACCGGACCGATGGTCAAGCCGACCAACAATTGGTTTGGCGACCCTTCGAGATAACTGCCACCCGCCGCCGGAGCGATTCGGACCCCTTGGGGGGCACGAATCTCAACCGGCTGACAGGTACCAGCAAGCGGAGCACCTCTCAACAGACGCTGACGTCCAATCGCTCCCGGTGGCATGGCACCTGCGTGGTGCCAATGCGCTGACGGCTCACCCGCCGACACCCAGGCGTCGGACGTGAGAACAATCAGTGCTGCAAGCAGCAGTTTGACAGCGTCTCGCATCCAAAGGTTATTCAGATGCGGAGTGGTGCGGTCCGTTGACATGAGATATCCATTTCGCTGCACACAAGATCACTCGGGGCAGACACCTTCTTGAGTCACTTCGTCGAAACAAGCCTGACTGCGGTCGCCGATACTCGAAGCCCGAGCACCAGCTTTTTGGATGGCGGTCGGAACTGCTGGGGCCACCGTGCCACCAAAGGCGCGGAAGGGAGCCCGATTCGATTCGGAGACTTGGACATGGTTCACCGGACGTGGGTAATTCATGCCAGGGCGCTGCTTGACATCGATTTTGACTTTATGCACAGGGGGTGGAAGCATGACCCGCGTGTGGTTTTTCATGGTGTGATTGGTGAGGCCCGCTTCGTGACCCAAGGGAATATGTGGCGGACCAGGCAGTCCGATGGGAGTACCGACATGGGGCATGCCCCATTCGGGCGTCGTCATTCCGGAGATCATGTGAGGAGGCATCGGCGCGGGAGCGAATCCAGCGGTTGACATGCCTTGAGGCCCGGGCATTCCAGGATATCCCCCGCCGTAACAATTTCCGTCGTTGGCACCCATTTGTTGGTAACCCTCAGCCGGTGCGCCACCTTGGTAGGTTCCGCCCTCCTGATACTGAGCATGTTCCACACCGCCAGCCAGGCCCAGGCCTTGGCCGGAAAGTTGCAGATCGAGATTACCCATTCGCAAGATCGCCAAGATGGCACCGCGTCGATCGGCCTCGGCAATCGGGTCGACCCCCGGATCAAGCCGCGTGCTGACCAGGGTTTCGACCCCAGAGAGTGCGAGCTCTTGAAATTCGGGATCTGGGAGATAAATCACCTTGGTGACGAAATTGCCGCTGAGGACTTGATCCAAGTCTTCATCGGTGAACTGCACGGGGATCGGAGCATGTGCCAGGTAGGCATCGGTCCGCGGAGTCACGGGTGCGATTTCGAGCGTGGGATAAAGTTCCACACCTTCGCGGCTTGGCAAGTTGATTAACTTCAAGCGGTAGATGGCCCCTTGCGGGAAATTCTGCCGACCGGGCATCACGAGGGGTTCGGAGTCGAACATCTGTTGTCCGCTCACATCCCAAGAGACTTCACCCCCTTCGACACCCAGAAAGGCGATCTGTGAAACCGCACCGGCGCTCATACCCATGGGAGGGCAGGCCCCACCCATATAAGAGGCCCCCATCGCCCCAGCCATGGCGGCACCGCCGCCCCCCATGCCCATGCTCGAAGCAGGCATGAGAACCCCAGGGCCGGGACCACCGACACCAGGGCCAGGTTCCATGAGTCGCTGGGCGGGCGGCAGATTGTATGCCAGGTGATGTTGAGCCCAGCAACTGGCCGCGGCGAACGTGGCCAACAGACAAATCGCAGCACTTGTAAATCGTTTTTTCATTGCGTTTCCCCCCCGAGGTCGTACGCACTCGGTTCTGGCGTTCGAGGTCCTGGAGTCACCACGACCCACGGTCGCATTGCTCCCTGTAAATGCTTATTCCAATCACCCGTTGGCAAATTGCCGGGTGAACATCCCACTGCTAGCACGGTCGGCCCGAATCGCGGAGGCCCACGGTTTGCCGTGGACCCTGGGAGCGAACTCTTACTAGAATCCGCCCTCGATGGTTGCCGAGTTTCAGGCCGAGAAAAGTTCGCTCAATGCAGCGAGGTACTCTCCCGGTTGCTAGAGTTCGGCACGTTACGACCCGAATCTTTGGTAAATCCGTTAAAACCGGCACAGGAAGACTATTTTGCGTAGTTTGACTCGCCTCGGCGTACTTGGGTGGATGGTGCTCGCGCTAGCACTGAGTGGCACCGTGACGGGTGAATCTGGGGTTCCCGCGGTCTCGACCGGTGGCAATGCGATGCTGGCTGAAGTACTCGCTGCGCTGGAACGACGCGGGAACGTGTCCGCTAAGTTGCGTTATCAATCCCAAATGGGAGAAGCAACTCAGGTCGGATCGGGAAATTACTGGCAACAGGGGATCGGCCCCCAACGTGTGACACGGTGGGAAATGCAGACCCAAGTGGCCGAGGAATCCGCCAGTTATGTGCAGGTCTTCGACGGGCGGTATGTGTGGACCGATCGCCATCTGCCCAGCGGCCGCAAGATACACCGGCTCGATGTGAACTATCTCAAGTCACGACTGGCCGGCGCTCACCCCAATTCGACCGACGATTCGCCGTGGGAAGAGCTCTTGTGGGGAACGCAATTTCGCGGCGGCATCTCGCAACTCTTGGCCGAATTGCTCCGCCGGTTCGAGTTCGATCCGCCGCGGGCCACACAGCTCAACGGATTTCCTGTCGAGGCCTTGGTGGGTCACTGGCGGACAGACCAACTCGCGGAGTTATCGCCGGCAGCCTTGGCCGCGCTTGCCGACCCCGCTGCTTGGCCCCCTCAGCTTCCGCATCATGTGTTGATCCTGGTTGGCCAGAGCAATCTGTTTCCTTACGTCGTAGAATATCGCAGTGCCGCCGATGCCCAGCTTGCCGAGGAACTGATCGGATTGCGTCCGGCTCAGGAGCCGCTGTTGCGTTATGAAATTTTTGAAGTCCGCTTCGCCGAGGCCATCGACTCGACAGTGTTTCAGTTCAAAGCAGGTGATGTCGCTAGTACCGACGAAACAGCATTGGTGCTCGAGCGACTCGTGAAGCAACACGCCAGCGCCGCGGCTGAAGTGGCGGGGCGCAATGTGAGTGAACAGCGACAATAAGCTGGTTGCTAGTTTTCATCCCGCAGGGATGCCAGCCATTAGCCGGGGGTTGTGCGCAGCGACACCCCCGGTAACAATTTCCATCTGCCATCCCTCCGGGATGGAGGATTTGACAGCAATCTTGTCCCCGAGTGTCGTCGCTGACGCTCCTCAACTCGGGGCTAATGGCTTGGATCCCTCCGGGATTGAAGAACTGAAACCTACAGTCGCTCAAGTTAATTTCTTGGATCCCTCCGGGATCAAGATCGCTCGATCCCGCAGGGATGCCAGCTATTAGCCGGGGGTTGAGCGCAGCGATACCCCCGGTTAACAATATGTCCTATGATCGCATCCCGTAGGGATGCCAGACCTTTTTGAAGGCCGTTACCATGGGATCAACCTACCTCAGCCTGCACTATCATCTCGTGTTTTCAACCAAGAATCGCGCGACGTTCATCGAGACCAACTGGCGCGAAAGACTTCACGAATACCTGGGTGGAACAATCCGCGGACTCGGTGGTCAATCAGAAGGTATTGGAGGCGTGGCGGATCATGTTCATTTGCTCGTAGGGTTGCGAGCTACCCACTGTCTTGCGGATGTCATGCGTGAATTAAAAAAAGCTTCGTCAGTTTGGGTCCATCAGGAAGTGAAACTGTCTGAGTTTGCCTGGCAAGAAGGTTACGCCGCCTTTACTGTAAGCGCGCCGGCACGACCAGCAGTGCAGAGATATATCGCCCATCAAGAGGAGCACCATCGCACAAAATCGTTTCGAGAAGAACTGATTTCTATGCTCGAGCAGGCCGGCGTGGAATACGACCCGAAATATCTCGAATGAGGCTGCCATCCCTCCGGGATGGAGGATTTGACAGCAATCTTGTCCCCGAGTGTCGTCGCTGACGCTCCTCAACTCGGGGCTAATGGCTTGGATCCCTCCGGGATTGAAGAACTGAAACCTACAGTCGCTCAAGTTAATTTCTTGGATCCCTCCGGGATCAAGATCGCTCGATCCCGCAGGGATGCCAGCTATTAGCCGGGGGTTGAGCGCAGCGATACCCCCGGTTAACAATATGTCCTATGATCGCATCCCGTAGGGATGCCAGCCATTAGCCGGGGGTCGAGCGTAGCGATACCCCCGGTTAAGAATATCTCCCATGATCGCATCCCGCAGGGGATGCCAGCCATTAGCCGGGGGTTGAGCGTAGTAAATACTTCCGCCCCGCCAACTCCGCCGCGGTGACGATTGCGGCGACCATGCCGCTCGCTTCGGCGGTCCCTTGCCAGGCGCGGTCGAAGGCTGTGCCGTGGGCGACGCTGGTGCGGATGATGGGCAGGCCGAGGGTGATGTTTACGGCGCGGTGCATGCCCAGGAGTTTGAGGGCGATGTGTCCTTGGTCGTGATACATGGCGACAATCGCATCGAATTCGCCGTCGCGGGCGCGGACCATCAGCGTGTCGGTGGGGAAGGGGCCCGCGGCGTCGATCCCTTGCGAACGTGCTCGTTCAACAGCCGGGGCGATGATCCGCGATTCTTCGTCGCCGAAGAGCCCACTCTCGCCGCCGTGGGGATTGAGGGCGCAGACGCCGATGCGTGGGGCGGAAAGCCCGAAGCCGGTGCTCATCACGCGGTGAGCGAGTTGGCATTTCTCGGCAATTGCGTCCACGGACAAGTTGGCGAACACATCGCGGAGGGCCATGTGCAGGGTCACATGGGCGACCCCCAGTCCGGCCCGCGAGTCTTTCAACTCGTGCGTCGGCAAGTAGAGCATCATCGCAAAGTCTGTCACGCCGCACCGCTCGGCGAGGAGTTCGGTATGGCCTGGGTAGAAATGCCCAGCGGCATGGATCGCGGCCTTGCTCAGCGGTGCGGTGACAATGCCGTCGAAACGCCCCGCGCGAGTTTCGTCGATAGCGAGAATCACGGCTTCGTAGGCTGCCTGTCCAGTGCGAGCATCGACGGTGCCGTGGGGCACGTCGAGTACGGCATCGCTTCCCACGGGGAGGCAGGGGATAAAAAAGGGGTCTGACCCCTTTTTTATCCCGATTTCGATGTCGGCGTTTAGGAGTGCAATCGCTTGGCGGAGAACTTCCGGATGCCCCAGTACAACCAGGCGCGCAGCGGCGTGAATCCGCGGATCGGACCACGCCCGCACGATGACCTCGGGCCCCACGCCCGCGGCATCGCCCATGGTAATCGCCAGCAGAGGTCGCTCGTGTTTCATATGATTCAGACCTAAGCGATAACGTAGCTTCCAGGAACGGCACCATGGACCGCTGTGGCGAGTTTAGCGCCCAGGGGTTCCAGGATTGGCCAGCGATTCGTCGGCAATTCGACAAGAGCCAGCTTGCGCCCCGTTAGATTTTGCTGATAGCGTAGATTCTTGTCAGCGAGGATCAGGACGTCAAATTCAGTATCGGCGCGGGAGACAAGTTCGCCGTTTTCAATGCCTGACCAACCGAGCTGTTGAACCGTGACGACTTGGTCGTCGGGAAAGTACCGACGGAGCGGGGCCGGCACATTTTCATCGAACAAGATTCTCAATTAGATGGCCGTCCCACGAGTCTAAGAAATTCCTCAGCATCCTCGCGCCGGACCGAGGGAAAGAAGTCGACAAACTGCTCGACTGAGAAACCATCATTCAGGTAATCTAGGAGCGTTTGCACGGGGACGCGCGTGCCGTGAAACACGACAGCACCTCCCAAAATGTTCGGGTTCGAGGATATTGGACTAACGACAGTGCTCATGGTTTAATTCTAGGATGGTGATTGGCTCCGTGCAACTCATTTTGGGCAACGCTCAGGAGAACCGCGAGGTAATGTTGCTACCCGCCGCTCGCGGCTTAGCGACCACCGAGCATCTTCGCCACGCGCCTTGCCCAGGGATCAACCCAGCGGCGCACGGTTGCGGGTGAGAGGAATGCGAAGTTGGCGAAAATCATCGCCAGGCCGAAGGTGATCATGCCCATGCAGGCTGCGATGCCCGCGTGGATGAAGACTGCCAGCCAAATTGCCAGAGGTCGCGTGAAACGGTTCCAAACCAGGGCGCAGTAAAACAGTTCCCAGAATACGGTGACGTGCGTGGCCAGGGCGACCAACACGGGCCAGTTGGCCAGCCAAGTCATGTCGAGCGATTGGTATTCTTGGTTGGCGACAGCCCACCACACGGCCGTGCCGGCTTGCCAGTTTTCGCCGCCGAGTTTGGCCAGTGCGGAAAAGAGGTAGATGATGCAGAGGTGCATTTGCAACAAGCGGATCGCCAAATTGGCGGACGCGCTGGGGGGGACGGGCGTGGTATCGCCCCGGCGGGAGCGACGCAGACTATCCAGCGAATAGCGGGCACCGCAGGGGCCGAGCATCAGGTACAGGGCCAACATGCAGTTGGCCTTGTCGAGCCCGAAAAATGCGCCGGGGCTGATGCGATGGACATAGGACACCGCCAGCGGAAAGGCCAGCAGCGCGGCCGTGCGGCTGAAGAATCCCAGCATCAGGCACAGGAATATCAAGAGCGCGAAGATGTGAACGGTCCAGAGGAGCCAGACCGGTTTGATCCAAAAGAATAGGCTCCACACCGACCATTGATCGCCCTGGAGTCGTCGCATGTATTCGACCGGGAGCCACCCCTCTGAGCCGAAGAAGGAGCTCAGATCGAGCGACCACACAAGGTGCGTGTAAAGCAACATTCCCCCGGCCAGGAGCCGAATCAGGGAAATCGTCGCGGGATCGGTGGGGCGAAACCAGAACTGATTCCAGGCGCGCCAGAATTCGGAAACGTAGCTGCGTGTGTCGGCGAAGATTCCCATCAACGGCCTCCCCCTGGAACAGTGACCGGCGGGAGGGGGTTGGGAACACTCCGTTGACGTGGTGTTTCCTGGATCGTGGCGAGTACTTGATAAGTGTTGGGGGCGTCGAGCGGGGTCTTGTCACGGACTTGTTGCGGCGCGAGTAACTTGTGCAGGATCCACTCGAGGCGGATCGTTTGGCCCGAATTCACGCGGAGTAGGTGCTGGGCAAAATTGCGGCCCGATTCCTCACCCATGTCGCCGGTCTGGGCGGCAAGCATCAAGTAGCGGTGGTACAGGAGTCGGGGCCAGTGGAGTTTGTGATCGGGGAATTGTGCATTGGCGATTTCCTTGCCACCGCTGTCGCGGACCTGGTAACGGATCAAGTTGCTCCCTGCGGGGTCGGGGGCGAAGAATTCGTAACCATGGTTCAAATACATCAGGTTCAAATAGTGGCGAAAGAAGTAACGCAAAGTGCGTGGCATGACGGGTTGTTGCCAGACGTTGCTGTTAGCAGGTGGGGGAGGGAGTTCACGCCCTAAGTTGTCGGCGGGGGCAACATAGCCCGGGGGCAAAGCGGGCAGCGTGGCTAAGTCCCAGGGTGCGGAAAACACGGCCAACAGATGCAGCACAATCAACAGACTCACTGACCACCGCCAAAAGGGATGCCAAGCAACCTCGCCCGTTGGGCGAGGTGCACTTTTTTTCGCCGGCTGCGGCGGAGCGGGCTCAGGCCGCGGCGGAGTTTTTTGAGGTTCTGGTTGTTTGAAGGCCATAAGGGCTCGGCGAGGAAAGAATTAAGAGAAATTTTCCCGCGAATGACGCGAACACTCGCGAATGAATAGCAGGAAATGAAATTATTGGCGACTGGGAAAAATCACAGGGCTATTTTTCATTGGGCAGAAATACCAAAGCTTAATCCAATTTCTCCAATTCGCGTATATTCACGTGCTTCGCGCAGGGCCGTTCACTTTTTCACTTTGGGGTGCCATGCTCACGCTGGTACTCCGGC
>CALMBE010000381.1 GCA_937860165.1 uncultured Planctomycetaceae bacterium | reverse complement strand
CCCAGGCTTCAGACGAAACTGGACATGCCTCCCGTGCACCGGCAAATACACCAGGGCGAATTGACCGACACGTGCGATTTCTGCAAGGGCTTGATCTAGATACGTGACGGGCAAATGCTCAAGAACATGCGAGGCAACGACGGCGTCGAAACTCTCCGCTTGGAACATACTCAAGTCATGCACGCTGCCGACAACATCAGGGCGAAACTTATCATCGATGTCAAAGGTCGTGACCTGAAACCCTCGCCAGCGAAGGATCGCGGTCTCAAGCCCCTGACCTGGGCCCACCATGAGCAGACTCTTCCCTCCGCCCAGAGATTGAAGATCCCGGTACTGATAATAGGCGTTCACGAAATTGCACAAATGCAGTTCGGAGAGCCATTGATCATGGTCGATCGGCATCGGATGCGGTGTTTCTGAAGAGAATTGCTCAGAATCCATGAAGTGCTTTGGTCACCTTCACCCCGATGAACCATGTGATACCCGTGACCGCCAGTAGCGAGAGCAGTTGCGCGGAAAGATACGCGCAGGCCAGACCCACCGCACCGTGCAGTGGAGTAAGAACGAACGCGAGTGCGACAAACGTGATATCCCGTGGCATCGCAACGAGCCACAGAGAAGTCCACATTTTTGCACGACTTTGGATGATCTGGTAAATGGACACCGCGAGACCTTCGGGTAAGGCTGCCAAGGCCATTAGAGCCACGACAACTTCCGCAGAATGGCTGGAGAAATCCTGTCCGAACACCGACAGAGCTTGGGGAGCGAACATGACGATGATCCCCACACCCACAATGAGCAATGCGGCAGTCAGGCCGAGATTTTTCCAGAACGTTTCTCCATATCGCACAGCATCTCTCGCTCCCCAATGGGTGTTCAGAAACGCGGTCCCGACGCTGTTGAGTGCGAGCGGAAGGAACAGAATCATGGTACGCAAATTGTTTCCTGCCGCATAAATGCCGACCGCTTCAAATCCAGTGGCATGTTTTGCCAACAGTGCTTGTCCAATCCACAGCGCCGGCAATGTCGAGAGGCCCGCCAATGCTGCTGGCAGGGCAAAGCGTGTCAGTACAGCCCTTTCGTCCCATGCATGGCGAATGTCATGCCCAATGCCCCGCTTCGTCGATTCACTTCTCAACACCTTTGCTTGGAGGATCCAGCGGAACACGGCACTCCCAAGCAGACCAATCGCCACTCCTACAAGGCCCCATGCCATGGCACCTAAGACCAGTGCTCCGACATGGAACAACCCCGCAGGTATCGCGAAGATCCCCAAGGCCTTCTGCCCGTGCAACCCCATTACCGCCCCCGCCTGGTAGGCTCCGAGCACGGAAAATAACACGAAGCCGGAAGAAATAAAAAACAGTTTGCCCATTTCAGGCGCATACAACATTCGGTCAGCAACGAATGGACCCAGAGCGGCAAGAGCCGTAGAGGCAATGCAACCCGACACAAGGGCAAACGACGCAGAAAATCCCAAGATCCGGCCTGCCCGACCCTTATTGTGGGGTAGAGACTCCGCCATAAATTTGGTTGCCGTCGTTCCGATGGAAAGTTGGGCAATGCTTGATACCGTCAACAACGTACTGTAGAGAATCGCGAACTTTCCAAAATCCTCCTTGCCAAGCAATCGCGCAACCAGGATGGCCGCTAAAAACGTGCTCCCCTGGGTAAAACCCATATTGAGGGCGGTCCAATAAAACCCACCTATCAGACCTCCAGACTCTTTTTCTTCCACTTTGTCTGTCGTAAGGATTCTCGCACTGCAGGACTTTTCGAGAACAAGATCAGGCATCGGCGATCGCGGCGGAGTAGTCAATCGATGAACTCTCTGAACCAGAGCTCCAAGACTATCATCGCCCAGAGTCTGGTGCTCCAATCCCGATCACCCGCAAGATGTGATTGCACCATTTGTCGAACAAACCGTTGTTCCAGAAGGCCTCGACGTACCGCACGATCGTCAAGCAATACGCTTTTCATCATGGCAGCCAGATCTACCTGTAGCCACTTCCTCAATGGAATGCCGAATCCTGTTTTAGGTTTGTTCAGAATCTCCTGAGGGAGCAAGTTGGCAAATGCTTTCCGCATGATACTCTTGCCTTGCCCAGCACTTCGTTTGAGCTTGGCAGGAATAGTCAGGGCGAACTCGACAAGGTGGTGGTCCAATAACGGGGACCGCACCTCAAGGCTATTGGCCATCGCCGCCACATCAACCTTCACCATCAAGCAATCGGGCAAATAGTATCGTAAGTCATGGCGAATCATCCAATCAAGGCTGTCATCCGTTGCCTGCCAAGGGAGGGTGGGCCCTGTATCGCCACTTTTTGAGTCATTAACCAACGCTCGAAATCGGCTCGT
>CALMBE010000380.1 GCA_937860165.1 uncultured Planctomycetaceae bacterium | reverse complement strand
GGCGCCTCGCGCAGATCGAGGCGGCGCGCGTCGATCTCGAAAGGGTGGCGGGCGTCCTGCGCGATTTCGACCCGCTGTGGAAGCGCCTGAACGAGGAGAACCGCGCGCGGGTGATTCGCGCACTCATCGAAGAGGTGCGCGTCGACGAGAACGCAGGGTCGCTTCGCATCGTGTTTCGATCGACCGACATTCCCGCGAGGGCGGCATGAGAACCGCGATTCTCGTTTTTCCGGGATCGAACCGCGAGGGCGACGCCGCGCGCGCCATCCTCTACATGGCGATCCGCTATGAAGGCGGCGACGGCATCCCGGACCTCGAGCTCACCAACAACCTCACGCTGGTCGACACCACGCCGAGTACGGCGGCGGTGGCGGCGGTGGTGGGTTATTCAATGTCCAAGACGAAGAAGATACTTCCCCCAAGGAAAATCCTGCCCCGGCTACGCGGCCTGGATCAGACACCGATTCCAAGTCGGCATCCCAATCGGCCCCTACGGATTGGTCGAAGAAACTCGAAGATCAAAAACTCGGCCCCGCCCAACTCCGCAAGTCAGCACGAGACTTGATGCGGGCTGGCAAGCCCCAAGAAGTCGTTTCGCTAATCGAAGCCGCGATCCACAACGGCCAATCTCAACCTTGGATGTACGAGTCCTTGGGGATCGCTATGGAATTGTCGGGACGCCCCAAGAGCGATATCGAACGGGCTGTGATGTCGGCTTGCGATTTTATCAGTTCCGCCGAGGAATTGTTGTTGATCGCCCAATACATGTCGCACATCGAACTCGATGCCCGCGCGTTGGAAATCTACCGCCAAGTTGCCAAAATGCCGGGACTTCATCCCGATGCCTTTGCCCTCGGTTTGAGGGCTGCGCAGCGAATGAAAGATAACGCTGGCATTCGCTGGGCCACACTGGGTGTCTTGGAGAATTCTTGGTCGCAGGATCAGCAGGGTATTTATGAGACTGCCTCGCGGGTTGCCCAGGCAACTCTCGAGGAAATGAAAGCCAGCGGCGATCCGAACTACACTTCCTACCAAGCCGCGGTCACCGCTGCTCAGTCCAGAGATGTGGTGATCCAAGTTTCCTGGACCGGCGATGCCGATATCGACTTGATCGTCGAAGAGCCCGGCGGGACCGTTTGCTCCGTGCAGCAACCCCGCACGACCGGTGGCGGTGTGTGCGTGGGCGACATTGCAGCAGGGCACACCCCTGACAAAAGTGCGACCTTCCGCGAAAACTATTCCTGTTCCCAAGCTTTCCCAGGCACCTATCGGGCCAGGCTCCGCAAGGTGTACGGTGAAGTGGTAGCCGGTAAAGTGATTGTCGACGTTTACAAGCATTTCGGCAGTGACCAAGTCGTTCATGAACGCCAACACCTGCCTGTCCGCGACGATAGCGATGTGATGGTTGTTTTTGAACTTGAATCCGGACGTCGTGTCGATTCGCTCAAGTCCGAACAGCTTGAAGTGGCGATCAAGCGTCACGAAGACCTGAGTCGCTCGGTCTTGGCCCAGCAATTCGGCGATATCTCCGATCCGCGAATCATCCCGAGTCGCGGAGGCTTGGGTGCCGACGATAATTTGGCTCGTCGTCTGGCATTGGCAGGTCAAGGGGGAGCCGTGGGCTTCCAGCCGATTATCCAGACGTTGCCCGATGGTGTTCAGATGGTTGCCACGGCCGTGGTCTCTGCAGATCGCCGCTATGTACGTGTGAATTCGTCTCCATCGTTCACTGGCATCGGCGACGTAGCGACTTTCAGCTTCGCCTCGCAAGTTCAGAACCAAGGTGGCGGCTTAGGCGGCGGTGGTGGCGGCGGGATCTAAGCGAGCGGTGGGTGTAAAGCCACTGTTGTTCCGAACCCGCCCTCAACCCTTCGCCAGAAACTCCCGCTGCAACCGGCTCAATTCCGCGATGCCCGTTTCCGCCAGCGCGAGTAGCGCATCGAGCTGTCCGCGATCGAAAGTGGCTTCCTCGCCGGTGCCTTGCACCTCGACGTACCTCCCACGCCCCGTCATCACCACGTTCATATCGACTTCGGCCCGCACGTCTTCCCGATAGTCCAAGTCCAGCAGTGGCACCCCATCGACGATGCCAACACTTACGGCGGCGACGCTGTCGCCTAATGGCGTTTTACCTTCCCGAAATGCTGGAAGCGAACGCACTGCCAAGGCCATCGCCAAATACCCACCGGTAATGCTGGCCGTCCGCGTCCCCCCATCGGCTTCGAGCACATCGCAATCCACGGCCAGGGTTCGTTCCCCCAATTTCGATAGATCGACCACAGCCCGCAGGCTCCGGCCGATGAGCCGCTGAATTTCGGTTGACCGGCCATCAACTTTTCCACTCCGCTCGCGCTGTTTCCGCGGCGCGGTGCTCCCCGGCAGCATATTGTATTCGGCGGTAATCCAGCCAGTACCTCGACCGGCCATCCAGGGGGGGACCTGCTCGTCGAGGCTTGCCGTGCAAAGCACAGCGGTTTTGCCGAAACGCACTAATACCTTCCCAGCTGCCGCGCCCGGGATATCGCAATCCACCACGAAGGGTCGCAAAGTATTTTCAGAACGATTCTCGAAGCGAGAGGGCATGTGGTAGCTTTCGGTTTATTAGGTTGCTGTTGCTCACAAATCGCCATCACAAATTAGTGCTGAGCCGCCAACAGCCATGCCAGAATTCCCTTTTGAACGTGCATCCGATTGCCCGCTTGTTCGACGATCACACTGTTGGGGCAATCCATGACTTCGTCTGTGACTTCCTCGCCCCGTTTCGCGGGAAGACAGTGCATGAAGAGGGCCTCGCTCGGAGCCGAAGCCATGAGTTGTCGATTCACCTGGTACTGAGCAAAATCCCGGCGGCGTTGCTCCTGTTCTCCTTCTTGTCCCATACTAGCCCACACATCGGTATACACAGCCGCCGCCCCCCGCACGGCTTCTACGGGGTCGTGCGTGAGTGTGAGATTCATCCCAGGGCATTCTGCCTGGAGGTCGGCGAGAAAATCCTGGGGAAACTCATATCCTTTGGGGGTTGCCACGGCAAAGTGAACCCCCAGCCGACCACAGGCCATCGCCAAACTCCGAGCAACATTGTTCGCGTCGCCCACCCAAGCCAACTTCGCCTTGGAAAGCGACGGCACATGACATTTGAGCGTGTAGAGGTCGGCCAGCGCCTGGCAAGGGTGGGACAAATCGGTGAGTCCATTGATAATGCAACAATTGGCGTGCTTGGCCGTTTCGACCACGGTTGCGTGTAGTTTGCACCGCAACACAACCACATCGACAAACTCGCTTAGCACGCGAATGAAATCATCGATCCGTTCTCGCTTTCCAAAGCCCGCATCATCCCCTAGTACGAGGCTCGATCCACCCATGTGGGCCATCGCTGCCTCGAAACTCACCCGCGTCCGCAACGATTGCTTCTCAAAGATCAAGGCCATCACCCGCCCCGGCAAGAGCGGCTCGCGAATTCCACGTTCGAGCTTGGCCTTGAGGTCGGCGGGGCTGCCTTCGAACACGGCCTCGCCCTTGACGAGGATGACGATGCGGTCGGCCATGTCCGTCACGGCCGATACTGACTTGTCGACGATCAGGGTTGCAACGCCGCTTTGGCGGATCAGCCGGATGGTGCGCCAGATCTCGTCGCGGATGATGGGGGCCAGGCCTTCGGTGGCTTCGTCGAGCATGATCAGCCGCGGATTGGCGAGCAGTGCGCGTCCGATCGCCAGCATCTGCTGCTCGCCGCCGGA
>CALMBE010000379.1 GCA_937860165.1 uncultured Planctomycetaceae bacterium | reverse complement strand
CCACAACGAAGGCACATGCGGCCTGCCAAGCGGTGCTAATCGCCGAACACTTCGGCAATCTGCAAGAACTGAATCCCCGGCAAGTGGTGGAATTGGCCTGGCTGAGTTCCCCCGCACTGCAACAAGCCAAGGGATTGAACTCACTGCCGGCCAGGGCATTATTGGGCGGGAGCAAATGGTGGTCGCGGCTCTGGGAAAATTGGGGCCCGAGTCGATTGCTGCTCGGCCTCACGGGCACCGCCCTCGCCGTGGCGGCCTTGATTTATGTGCCGTGCGATTTTGAAATCGAAGCCCCCGCGACGTTGGTGCCGATTGTCCAGCAAGATATCTTCGCCACTACCTCGGGAACCGTCCGCAGGGTGCTGGTCGAACATGGCGAGCGGGTCGAGAAGGGCGAGGCTATGGCGATTCTCGCAGACCCGCAACTTGCTTTGGAATCGGAACGAGTCCGCGGCGAAATCGAAACTGCCACCAAGCGGCTCGAAGCAATTGCCGTGGCCCGCACCGACCGCCAAGTCCGCGAGGAACCCACGGGAGACGGTTTGCCCCTCTCGGCCGAGGCCCAGCAACTCGAACTGCGACTTGCGAGCTTGCAACTCCAGGCCAAGATTCTCCGCGGGCGGCACGAGGCACTGACCCTCCGGAGCCCGCTGGCGGGAATGGTGCTCACGCTCGACGTGCAACACCGACTGCGATCGCGGCCTGTCGAACGCGGACAGATTTTGTTTACCGTCGCCGATGATCGCTCAGGTTGGAAACTCGAATCGCGTGTTCCCCAGGACCAGATTGGTCATGTCCTGACCGCACAAGATGAGTTGGGAGAATCCCTGGCCGTGCGGTTCAAGCTAGCCGGCGATGCCGAGCAAATCTACCAGGGCAAATTGTCCAAGATTCTCGAAACCACGGTGCTTGATCCTCAGTCGCTCGATGCAGAACTCCCTGATGTGCAAGTCGAAGTGGCGGTCACCGACGATTCACTTCCCAGTGCGAAGCCTCAGATGGCTGCCCGAGCTCGTTTCGCCTGCGGTCAACGCAGCCTGGGATACGTGTGGCTGCACGATGCCTGGGATCACATTTACGCGTGGCTCAAGTTTTGAGAACCACTAACTATGCTTCATAAGTCGAAATCATGGATCCTGAAAAGGTGTTTTGAGCCTCGTGTGCCACTGGCTTTGCCAGTGCATGCTGTCATTCCCGCGCAGGCGGGAATCCAGTTAAGAGCGCAAGACATCTGGATTCCCGCCTGCGCGGGAATGACGGAAAATGCAACTTGCCCTGTGTACTCCGACAAGTTTCGTAACTCTTGCCCCGAGAGACACTGGCAGAGCCAGTGGCACCCCAGAAAACAGGGTTGCGTAGTTTCAACACTATTTTTCTTTCTTGCCTGTTGCTGGCCTGCGGCTCAAGCCGCCGAATCGGGCACGCTGGTCATTGACTCCGTCGTGCTGAGTCCGTTGCAGGTTGCCGAAGTGTCGGCCCAGCAGACAGGGCTGGTGCGAGAAATTGTTGCCGAGGAGGGTGCCGTGGTCCGCACTGGAGAAGTGCTTGTTCGGCTTGATGCCCGCCAAGCGGAGTTGGACCTCGCCAAGGCCCGGATCGAACGGGATCAAGCCAAGGCCCAGGCCAACAATCGCATCAAAGTTCAATTTGCCGAAAAAGCCCTGGAAGTCGCGGAAGCCGAACTGCGGCGATCTCAGGAATCGATTGACCAATTTGCCAAAAGCATTTCGCAATCGCAACTCGATGTCGAACGGCTCACGGTCGAAAAACTGGGACTCGAACGGCAACAGGCCGAGCATGAGCAGAACCTGGATCGGTTCGCCCAACAACTCAAGGAACAGGAGCTGGCCGCCGCCGAGTTGCGACTCGAGCAGCACGCGGTATTGGCCCCATTTGCGGGGAGCATCGTGTTGGTCCGTGGTCGTGTGGGCGAGTGGGTAGAACTCGGCACCCCGGTCGCTCGCTTGGTCGCGGTCGATAAACTTCGCGCGGAGGGGTTTTGGGCCGTGGAAGAGATTCAAGGAGTGCTGGTCGATACGGAAGTTCGCTTCCACGGACAGCAGCAGGGACTGCCGATTGCCAAAGGGAGATTGCGATTCATCAGCCCCGAAATGGACCCGGTAACGAGACAAGTGCGGGTCTGGGCGGAACTGGAAAACCCCACGGGGAAACTTCGCTCGGGGCAACAGGGCAGGCTGGAAATCGTTCGTTAGAAAACGCTTGGATTTGACCTAATACATGAGCCGAACGCGCTAGCGTCGGGTGATCCAGGGAAAACCCGAGGCTAGCGCCTACGGCTCATTAAAGGCATCCGAAAAATTCGGTTTGACAATGCATTGGTGTTGTTTAGTGCGGGGCATTCAGCCGTTCGCCGAGGTCTTGTTCCAGTGAGAAATTGCCTGCGGTGCCGGACTCCAGCGCGGCTTGTGTCAGCGCGGTGAGTTCCTCGATAATCTCAGGGCAGCGGGAAGCGATGTCGTTCACCTCCCAGCGGTCATCGGGCTTGGCAAAAAGCTGACAGGGTGCCCCAGCGGGGGGGAGTTTCAATAACCAAGCTGAGGTCCGCACGGAGAGCTCACCACTGGGTGAGCGGGTAATGGCAAGCTGTCGCTCGGGAATCGGCGACTCTGAAAACAGCGGGAGGACAGATCGCCCCAGTGAGGGAGGTGCTTTCGCACTAACACCGAACCAATCTGTCAGTGTTGCGCCCAAGTCGGCCGGAATAGCGAACCCTTGGCCACGTCCCGGGGGTTGGAGGGAACCACTCGTAGCGATGAACCAAGGAAGTTGGAGTTGTTCGCCATAGAGCAATTCCGGATCGCAGCCGACCACGAGGTGCTCCCCCAAGGAAAATCCCTGCGAACCGATCAGGGTTGTCAGACGATTTGAACAGCCGGCAAGTTGTTCCCACTCGGCCAGAAATGCCCCCAGGCAAGTGTCGAGTATTTCCAGTTGGGCGGCATAAGCGGTGCGGAAACTCCACAGCAGGTCGGGGTCCTCGACACGCTGGCCTGAAATAGGGGGTTCGGCAAAACTCGGGGGGGCGAGGTCCTCTTCGTCCACAAACGCCGCACGCATCGCCAGGGGTGCATCCCACGGGCCGCATAGGCCTTGCAGATGAATCCACAGCATTCCCATGCCGGCATGTTCAGCAACATCTTTTTGCCACGGAATGATATGGTCGATGGCTTGAGAAAAGAACTCGGCAAAATGGGTTTGCTCTAATTCAGCGGCAGACTGCGCGGGAGGGGTCAAGATTTGTTTGACCTCGGCAAAACCTTCCGTGCCTCCACGTTCGGCTAGTCCAGGATCGTCCGTCAAGAGCCATGATCGGACCCCCGCTTGTTGGAGTTTTCTGGGGAGCGCGTCCGCAATCGCTTCCGAGTTAGCCTGTAAGACATGACTTCCATTCCACACCCCGCGATAAAACCCCGCGAGCCCCGGTTCGTCTGCTATGAGCCATTCGCACACTAAGGAGCGACTGGCGAGGAGATCGAGCTGCGGAGTGGGAGAGATGGTGTTGCCGTAAGTTCCCAGTGCGGCAGCACGAAGCCCATCAACAACGATCACCAGTGCCAAGCGTGTTTCCATAGGGGGACAATATAACGCGGAACACGCGACTCGGGTACTGTTGGTGCTTTCATCCCAGGGCCGATCACTTTTTCAAGATGGGGGGTGCCATGGCCACGTCGGTACTCCGACGTGGCCATGTTTGCTCGGAGATTCTCATGCCCACACTGGAGTACCAGCGTGGGCATGGCACCCTAAAGTGAAAAACTGATTGGCCCTGGCTTTCATCCCGCAAGGAAGAATAGAACGCGGATCGAGCGGATTTTCACGGATTAATCATCGATTGGACTTGGAAGGTGATATTCACGGCGCAGTAACCCTCTCTGCGTTGGTCGATATCCGCGAGCATCCGTCGAATCTGTGTTCATCCGTGTTCTATTTTCCTAGACAACCGCGCCACTCTTGCCAGACAAGTTGTGGGAAAATCCAAGCGTCGTGGAAGTAGCGTTTGGCTAGTCTCGCTGGTTCCCGGGCAAGACGATGGAACCACTCGAGTCCGACACGCTGCATCCAACGGGGCGAACGTGCTTTTTCTCCCGCGAGGAAATCAATCGTCGCTCCGATGCACAGAGCGGCTTTGCCCGACAATTGATTGGCATGACGGTGAGTCCACAGTTCCTGCTTGGGGGCACCGAGGCCGATGAGTATCAGATCGGGTTTCACTGCGGCTATTTTTTCGAGGATGAGGCTGTTTTCATTTGCATCGTGTTCAAATCCAAGCGGGGGAGAATAGGTTCCTACCACTGCGACATTATTCCACTGATGGTGGATTCGATGGGCGGCGCGTTCGGCCACTCCCGGCGCGGCCCCTAAGAGAAAAACTCGCAAGGGCCGCTGGGCGAAGTTATTATCGCTGGCAACACGGTCAAACAAGGCTGGCACCAAATCGCTCCCTGCGACACGCTCTGGCAGACCGCGACGCAGTAATCGCGACGCGAGCACCACCGGCGCGCCGTCGGCCAAAACAAGCTCCGCCCCCTCGTAGGCCGAGCGAAGATCGTCCCGCGATTGGTACATCACCACATGGTCGACATTGGGGGTCACCACGTAACGGCAGGTAGAATCCTCGGCATCGCACCAAGCCAACACGGCATTGACAGCCGTGGAGAGGTCGATGGCATGAATTCGCATTCCAAAGAGTGAAACGGTGGGTAGCATCGTGCATTCCTTTTTGTTTTCAGGTGGCAAGTCCCAGTGAGGGTTGCGTTTGGGGTTTTGTGTTTATTGCCGCACCTTGGCGAGCAGCGACTGCCGGGTTCAAGCTAACCAAACCCGAAGAAACTCCCATGACCAAACACAAGATCCACTGCTCGCACGGCGACAGGGTAAGATCGTGAAACAGCGCGTTGACAGCGTAGGCGATCAAGGTTGCCAAGGAAAACAGGCCGTGGCAGCGTATCCACATCGGCAGAGTAAAACTGCGATAGAGTCGCCAGGAACAGCGTCCCCAGGCGAAGAAGAGTCCGACAAAGAGTGCGAAACCGATCAGGCCGGTTTCCGTAAGAATACTCAAGAACGTATTGTGGTGATCGAGCTTGCGGAGCGATTCGAGTTCGATTTGTTGGCTCCGCTCGGAGAGGTAAGGCATCTTCATGTCGTAGAATCTTCCGAAACCACAACCGACGAGCGGGGCGTCTCGGAACATTCTCATCGAAACGATCGCAAACGATGCTCGCTGCGAAACTGAGTGTCCCGCGGAGGCATCGGAATCCTTGCGTCCGAGGTCGACGACTTTTCCGCCGAGGAATAGCCCCCCTAATCCGCCCCCAAGTAAGAGGCCAGTAACTACGATGCTGCGCCACTCACGGGGAAAGTGAAGCACTGGGACAATAGCCATTCCCCCCAACAGCCCCAGCCAACAGGATCGCGTGTAAGTGAAGTAGAGACCGAGCACCATCAGGGCCATCACCCCGATCAAAGCCAAGCGACTCCAGCGCCCGGCGGATTGCCACAGGAACCAGGCGGCCCAAAAGCAGATCGTGAGATAGACACCCAAACTGGCCGACATCAATGCCGGTCCTCGGGCGCGGCCGAAGTGGGTTCCTAATTCAGGGTTGGCAATGAAGCGCGGGAAGACGGCCCACCATTGATGCGTAACTTCCGCAACACCCGTGAAAGCCAGGTAGGTCCCCAACGAAACTAAGCCCAACAGGAGCCACTTCCAGTGTTGGGAGTCGAGCTCTGCATTGCGAATCATTATGTACAACACAGCAGACATCCAGAAACTGGCGATCAGACGCCAGGACGGGGAGACGCTAGATGCCAGGCCCTCCGCTGCGGGAGTAAATGACCAACGGAGCGTCAGATAACCGAGTAAGAGCCCTGCAAGCAAATCGGCCCCGTTTGCCGCGCGGAATTTCAAAGTTCCACGCCACCACCGCCAGCCAAACAGCGCTACCAGTCCGGCCATCAAGACCCGGTCGGCGGTGAGAGGTATCGGCCCCAGGTGGGCCTGCCAGAAGTCTCTAGTCAGTACATAACCAAGTGAAACAAAGAGCGTGCAGCCAGCGCAGATGGAACCACACTTGGCAAAGACCAAGGCCCAAACCAACGCCGCTACCACCAGGATGACCAGGATGAATTCCATTCTCTCGTGTGCTCACTGTGCGCGGAAGGATCTATGAATGGCAGGCTGCCGGGCTACTTACTGTCAGAGGCACTTCGGGTACCAACATTTCAGGAGTCAGCGTTTTCAAACCTGGGTGCAGATTGCCTGAACTGCTTGGTTGTGGCTGAAGGAATTGGCTAAAATCGAAGGCACTGGCAGTCGGTTTCATCTCCGGTACAGAAGCAGTCGCCAGGGTAACCGGAACTGGTTCTGGGATTGTCCCGAGATTCTGCACTGGGGTGACTAAAAGCGGATCGCTTCCGCGGCGACCGCTTCGATTTGCCGATTGATTGGAACCACTGACCTGTTGATCGCTGGCTGTTCGACTCACCGGCGGGACGGCACTGAGAAAGACCCAACCGAGTCCAGCAATCAATCCGCCACAGACTCCGACGCCAACGACGGTCGTACGTCCCAGACCCACGGGATAGGGTCCCGTGTGGGGGGCATCCAGCGGTGTCACGAGTGCAGCGCTTTGAGCAGCCACTTGTTGGGCTCGTACCGCTCCAAGTTGCTTGCGTGCGTGGCTCAATACAGAACTACTGCTTTCGACGGCAGCGACACGACTGGAGTACTCTGATCGCAATTCCGCCAGGCGAGAAAGTCGATTTTCTAGTCCTGTGTGCTGCTTGTTGAGCACACCCTGCCGATTGCGACTAAGTTCGATCTCTACTTCCAAGCCTTTGATCGCAACCGCCAGCTCGTCGTAAAGATCGCCTCGGATGCTAGCCACCGATTCCAAGGCCGCCTTAACGTGAGGATGCTCGGCAGTTTGCTTCCCTCCGAGACGCGAAGCAAGTAACTGGGCATCGACCAAACCATCTTTCAATCGCTGCAGCGTGGGTTGAAAACTCAGTAATTTGCTTGGCATGGCGACCAGGCGATGCGGGTCTTCCTGGGCCGCCAGGAGTGCGACCAACAAGTCTTCGGCCTCGCGGAGCCGTTCCTCGGTTGCGCGGGTTTCTTTTTCGATCTCGACCGTCTGTTGGCGAAGATCGCTCTGGCCTCCTGTAGCCGAGTGCAGCAGGCGAAGTTCTCCCAAATCTGGCCCGATCTCGGCCTCGAGCGACTTAAGTTTCGCGTTAACTTGGCCATGACTTGCCGTGGCAAGGGCAACTTGTTTCTCAAGTTCCGAGATCAACCCTTGAGATTGCTCGTCGCGGAGTTCGCCCAAGCGGCTGCCTAATTGTCGGCAAAGCTCGGCGACCAATGCAATCGCTCGTTCAGGATTGGGGTCTTTCACTCCCAGATAAAAGACTTCCGTTTTGCCAAACTCAGCCCCGTTGGGAGGGGACATGCTGACCAACTTGCGGAACTTGTCGAGTTGTTCGTCGCTCGGTTCGGCAGGCGTTTCCCTCGACTCGGCCAAAGCCACTTTCTTGAGCGTGGCCGACAGAACCTGTTGGCTCTTGGCGATTTCGAGAATGGTTTCCTGCATCGTCCGCATCTCATAGAGATCGGCGAACTTGCCAGGTTGTTTAACCGACGAAGCAGAAGCTCCGTCGCGGACCACCAGCCCCTGCGTCCCTTCCCAGTAGCGCGTCATGAAAAGAGCGAACACCACGGCCAACGCACCGCAAGCCGCCGCGGGGATCAGAATTTTGTTTCGCTGCAAACGGACCAAATCGACGCAATCGCGTGGTGTGAGGAATCCAGGATGATTTGATTGTGGATTAGGCATCGTGGCCCTTTCGGAGTTTGATCAGTGGCGAGAAATTCTGGCCGGCCGCAGGTTCGCGACATGCCGTTCTTGAGAGTACTTCGCAAGTGACGCGCCAAAACGTCTGTTTCCCCGCCAAGTTGCCAGCGCAACGGACCCTCCGGACCGCAATTTCTCTAGGAGAGAATAGCTTTTTCCATTGCAGTGGCAGGAAATGGAGGAGAAAGATGTACTCCGTAAGATGTTGCCGGAATACCACACGATGCATTTTTGCCACGCGGTTTTATGAGAAATCGGCCGAGACAATTAGCTTTTTTAGCGTAGGTTTGAATGCCCGTTTGAGACCGGGAGATTTGTCATTTCATCTACTCTTACCGAGCTTTTTTTCATGCGCGTGCGACGTGCCACTGAATTCGATGAATTGTTGCTCTACCAACAGCGTTGGGACGAGTTGGCGGGGGACTGCGCGTTTCGCACTTGGACTTGGTTAAACACCTGGTGGAAGCACTACGGTTTGGACACAAATCGGAACCACCACACCCCCAACTCCTGGCAGCTTTATGTGTTACTGGTTTTCGACGACACGCTTGATCGTGGCACCTGCTCGGAGAATACCACAAGTTGTAGTTCGAGCAGCACTGTTCAACATCGCAACCCGCAAACATTGGTGGGGATCTTGCCCTGCTATCTAGACTTTTGGCCCTCACGAGGCAAACTTCTGCGCCTCCTAGGCGATGGCGAAGTGTGCAGCGAACATCTGGATTTGCTGTGCCACAAGGATTCTTCCGATGTCGTGGCTACAGCCGTGGCTGATTACTTAGTGGCCCATGCCTCGGACTGGGATGTACTGGTAGCTTCGACCATGGACAGCACAGGGAGTAATTTTGAATCTTTGACTACTTTGCTCGGCAAGCAACACGCTTGGGTTCGACAAAGCACCGGACTGACCACTTGGTCGATCCGCTTACCCGACAGTTGGGAAGCCTATCTGGCCATGCAGTCCAAATCGCATCGCAAGCAACTAAGACAATTGACAAGTCGCGTTTTGGAAACTGATCGTACCGTTTGGAAAGTCGTTCAGACGTTGTCTGAATTCGATACCGCCTGGGAATACTTCATCGATCTGCATCAACGGCGCCGAGAAAGCCTCGGAGAACCCGGTTGTTTTGCTTCGCCCCAGTGGGCTAATTTCCATCGAGATGTCGCCAAGCAACTTTTAGAATCAGGAAAGCTCCGGTTATCGACGCTTTCGCTCGATGGTCGCGTGATTGCCGCCGAGTATCACTTTGTCGGCCAGGATGCTGTATACGTTTATCAGGGGGGCCTCGACCCCGAGCGAGCCGACGACGAGCCGGGGCGACTCTCGATGATTCGCTGCATCCAACAAGCCATCGCTGAGGGTCGAAAAGAATTCGACCTCTTGCGGGGCGATGAACCGTATAAACCTCACTGGCGGGCTGAACCCCGCACCACAATGAATGTGGAAATCGTGTCCCCGCGCGCACTCGCACGCTGGAGAAGTTACTCCTGGAATGGCCTGCGTTGGGCTGGCCGTTTTGTCCAAAAGTGTGCCAGTCTGCTGAGTTAAAGACGCTCAAAGGAACCTAATCATGCTCGATAGCTGCAAAAGTCAAATGCTAGGGCTGTATTATTTAGCAACGCTCCCGCAGCGGAAGCAATCGGCGATGAAGCGCCAGCTGCAAGGCCGGGAACCTGTCATGTCGTTGCTCTATCATCGGGTGGCAGATGAACATCCCAACGAATGGACCATTTCGTGGGATCGTTTTCGCAAACAGTTGGATTGGGTCCGAGAGCGATTTGAGATTGTCTCGCTCAAGGAAGCCCAGTTGCGAATTTCCTCGGAAGCCAACTCGCGTCCGACGGTTTCAATCACTTTCGATGATGGTTATTCCGAGAACTGCGAGCGGGCAATCCCGTGGTTGATCGAACAACAGATTCCCTTCACCTATTTCGTCACTACAAACAATATCATTTCAGGTGAACCGTTTCCCCACGACGCGGCACGGAGTTGTCCGCTGAGACCGAACACGCTCGATGAAATTCGCGCCATGATGAAAGCCGGGGTAGAAATCGGCTCCCATGGCCGCTCGCATATTGACTTAGGACGGTTGGCATCGGTCGATGAACTGTACGACGAAATCTCAGGTTCCAAGGTCGAACTCGAATCGCTCCTCGGGCGCCCGATCCACTATTTTGCTTTCCCCTATGGGCTGCCAGAGAACATGTCTCAATCGGCTTTCGAGATCGCTTTTCAAACGGGCTATTGGGGGGTCTGCTCGGCTTACGGCGGTTACAACCTGCCCAGCCAAGACTCCTTCCATATCCAGCGAATCCATGGTGATCCGCAATGGTCCCGCTTTATGAACTGGCTCACGGTTGATCCCCGCAAGTTGCGTCGACAAAAACAATTCTCGCCTGGGAATTATCGCGATCAATTCTAGGAGCCGCATACATCTGGATCTGCTAAGGATTTTCTGACATTAACACTTCATTTCCGTCACCATTGAACTCGAATCAACACGCGCGTCTGAGGAGCGATACGCTCGCGGTGAGCGTCGTGATTCTCATGCTTGCAACCGTTGTGCAGCGAAGCATCGGCTTCGGTCGCGGCGTGCTGTTTTGCCGCTGGCTTTCTCCGGAAATGCTTGGCCAATGGGAAATGGCTTACAGCTTCTTGCTGCTCTTTGCACCGCTGGCAGTGCTGGGCATACCCGGCTCGTATGGCCGCTATTTAGAGCACTACCGTCAGCGCGGCCACTTGCGAACATTTCTGCGACGCACGACCGTGTGGACCGCAGTGTGCAGTGTCGGTTCAATCGGATTGCTGTTGGTCTTTGCCCCTCAATTTTCGGAACTAGTTTTTGGTAGCTCCCAGAACGTGACCGGTATTTACGCCGTAGCTGCGTGCATGGTCGCGGTGATTGTGCATCATACCCTGACCTCGCTACTGACCGCCCTGCGACTGTTTCGCGTGGTGTCGATCATGAATTTTCTGCAGAGCCTACTGTTCGCCGGTAGCGCGTTAGCGTTGATTACCCAGGAAGCCTCGTTGATCTCGATTGTCGGAAGCTATGGAGTCGCCTGCCTGATTGCATCGCTGGTGGCGATAGTCTGGGTGTGGCCAGGCCTGCGAAGCAGCGAAACATCGACCGAAGCAATTCCCCACATCGCCTTTTGGTCTCGCTTGCTCCGCTTCGCATTTTTTGTGTGGGTCACGAACCTCTTGTCGCATCTGTTTGCCTTGGTGGATCGCACAATGATTCTTCACTGCGGTGGCATGGACCCGACGGTTGCCCTAGAGCAGGTAGGTCACTACCACAGCAGCCGCATCGTGCCGCTGTTGTTGGTTTCGTTTGCTGATCTCTTGAGTGGCCTAATCATGCCCCACTTGAGCCACGACTGGGAAGTCGGGCACCGCGAATTAGTGGGGCGACAGATCAATCTCTCCGTAAAAATTATGGGACTGGGCATGCACGCCGTGGGGATCTGTGTCCTCCTGGCGGGGCCGTTTCTCTTTAATTCCATATTCCAGGGCAAGTATTCCGATGGCTTGGCTGTCCTACCCTGGACACTTGCCGGTTGTGTGATCTCGGGAATTTATGTCGTCGCCCAAAATTATTTATGGTGTGCCGAGCATCCACGATTGGCTGCTGTTCCCTTGGGGCTTGGCCTGGGATTGAATGTGTTGCTGAACTTCATTCTCATTCCTGCCTGGGGTCTGCACGGCGCTGTGCTGGCCACCGCGGTGTCGACCGCTGTTTGCCTAGCGGCACTGCTGATCTTAAGCCAACGGCAAGGGATGCAACTTGATCCCGGAAGTTGGGCCACCATAATCCTTCCAATCGGGTTGGGCCTGGGGATACTTCCGGCACTCGTGGGGTTAGGGATGGTTGTCCTCTTGGCAGTGAGTACACCGTGGATGCTCTCGGAGTGGGAGCGGAATCAAGCCAGTGAGTTCCTCTCGAACGGCACCGCGAAATTGAAAAACATGTTTCCCAAACTGCTCCCAGCACGAAATGGACTGTAGAAAGAATTCCCTTGCTAGAAAGTCAGTAGTTCCAAAATCAAGTTGCATTACATCGTCACAAAACTGAGCCGTAGGCGCTAGCCTCGGGTTTCTTGCAGTTCCCCTGACGCTCGAGTGTTAGGCTCAATTTGACCTTGGAAGTACTGCAAGTAGCACGTCCCGGGGGGCCATGCTACGGTTTTTTGCAGAAGCTTCGGACCCTAGTCACCCTAGATAGATAACCATGAGCAACCTCCCGATCCGTTCTAATCCGCTGCGAGTCTTGTTTCTCGTGACCAGCATGCCTGTGGGAGGTGCGGAAACCCTCCTTGCGGGATTGGTGCGCGGGATGGATCGCAAACGGTTTGCGCCGGAGATTGCCTGCCTTAAGGAACTTGGACCGCTGGGAGAAGAACTTGCCGCAGAGTTGCCAGTGCATCACGGCCTCTTGTCGCACAAGTGGGACCTCCGGATTCTGCCCCGATTGTGGAAACTGATGCGGAGTCGTCAGATTGATGCGGTGGTAACCGTGGGTGCCGGCGATAAAATGTTCTGGGGTCGATTGGCCGCCAAATGCGCGGGTGTACCGGTGATTGTCTCGGCGCTGCACAGCACGGGTTGGCCTGATTCGGTGGGTCGCTTGAATCGACTCCTAACTCGACTGACCGACGCATTCGTGGGTGTCGCTGGGGCACATGCGGAACACTTGGTAACACGGGAAGGATTCCCGGCAGAAAAAGTTCACACGATTTTCAATGGCGTCGATACCGCTCGCTTCCAACCCGGCGACAAGCTGTGCGCTCGACAGTTGCTGGGCTTGCCAGCCGAGGCCAAGGTGGTCGCCATCCTCGCGGCCTTGCGTCCAGAAAAAAACCACGAGCTATTTTTGGCAGGTGCCGCCGATATCTTCCACCAGGATCCGTCGGCGAGATTTCTGGTGATCGGCGATGGGCCGCTTCGCAATAAACTCGAACAATTGGCCCAAGAACTGGGAATTGCTCACGTCACTCATTTTCTGGGATCACGCGGTGACGTGGATCGCATCTTGCCGGCGGTAGATATTCTGGCACTCACCTCGCATAACGAAGCGAGTCCAGTGTCGATTCTAGAAGCGCTCAGTTGCGCTGTACCGGTCGTGTCGGCGAATGTGGGATCGGTTGGTGAAACAGTCGTCGAAGGAGTCACGGGCAGACTCTTCCCCGCTGGCGATCAACAGGCCTTTGTGAATGCCACACTCGAGCTCTTGTCGCATGATTCCGGAAGAATTCAACTGGGACTCAATGGCCGGAATCGGACAATCCTCAAGTGGTCCCTGGTGGCAATGGTCCGTGGATATGAATCGCTGATCGAGCGGATTTACCGAACAAAACTGGGACTAAAAATCGCTCCGCAGCCCTCTCGGATATCTCTCGATCCTACATGATCTGTCCCCGGCTCCCTTCCTGCGAGCTTGCTGGCTGGATAGGATGGAGTGTTTGGGTAACGGAAACAATTTAGTTCCTCGCACGCATGCTCACCGAGACCTTACTTACCTGGACAGCACGGATCATCAGCGGGGTCAGCGTGCGCTGGGTCGACTCGCAACCTGACACCTGTCAGCGGGTCTATTTTGCGAATCACACCAGCCACCTCGATGTCGTCTTGGTGTGGTCGGCATTGCCAACCAATGTGCGGCGGCTGACCCGCCCGATTGCCGCAAAAGATTACTGGGATCGTGGCACGATTCGACGACACCTGGCCAAGGTGTTCAATGCCTTGTTGATCGACCGTACAGAAATCAAAGTTCATCAAAGTCCGGTCGACATGATGCTCCGTGAGATCGGCAACACGCATTCGCTGATTTTGTTTCCCGAAGGGGGTCGCAGTCCGGGCGAAGAAATCGGCGAATTCAAGAGTGGACTGTACTACCTGGGCAAAAAGCGGCCCGATCTGGAGTTGATTCCCGTTCACATTAACAATATGAATCGGATCTTGCCGCGGGGTGAGTTTTTGCCAGTGCCCCTGTTGTCGTCTCTCACGTTTGGACCGCCAATCTGGCTCGAGGCAGGTGAACCCAAAACCGATTTCCTCGCACGGGCCCGCGAAGCCGTGCTCAGTCTGAAGGACAGTTAAACATGAAAGACTGGGCACTTCTGGGAACCGTGTTGGCTTTGCTGACTGCTGCCACCTTTGGTGGACAGTGGCTCAAGCGCCAAACAGCGCTCGGGCTGGATCAGAAGTCGGTCGATGCGTTCAACAGCCGAATTCAAGCCTGGTGGTTTTTCTCGGTCGTCTTGGGAATCGCCTTTTTCCACCCGAATTTTACTGTGGTTCTCTTCGGAATGCTTTCCTTCTGGGCCTTGCGAGAGTACATCACTCTGACTCCGACTACGATTGGCGACCATCGGGCTTTGTTTTGGGTATTTTTCTTCTTCACACCCATGCAGTTTATACTGGTCGCGCTCGATGCGTATGCTTTTTATAGCATTTTGATTCCCGTGTACGCTTTTCTTTTTATCGCTGCTCGCGCGGCTGTATCGGGCGACTACCGACGTTTCTTAGAGCGGATCGCCAAAATTCAGTTTGGCTTGTTTGTGTGCGTGTATTGCTTGAGTTTTGCACCAGCGCTGTTGTTTCTCAAATGCAATCGCACAGACGGCGACGAGTATGTGAACGCTCGATTGCTGTTTTTCTTTATCACCTTGGTACTTTTTTCCGAACTCGCCCAACACATTTGCAACCGACTCTTCGGCCGACATGTGATTGCCGAGCCGATCGAAGAATCGCGAACCTGGGAGGGCTTGCTGGCCGGGGCAGGGGCTACCGCGATCATGGGTTCGGTACTCATCTGGGCCACACCGTTTGACCACTTATGGCAGGTTGCGATGATGTCGGTGCTCGTGGCACTGATGTCGTCGGCTGGTGCCCTCACGATGGCAGCCATCAAACGCGATCGGGGCGAAGTCCGTTCGGGAACTCTGATCGAGGGTCACGGCGGCGTGCTCAGCCGAATCGACGCGGTCTGTTTCGCTTCGCCCGTGTTCTATCACGTAGCGCAACTATTGCTGAAACAACCAGGCGTATAGCGCTGCCGTTTGGTAGCGGCGACACCCTCAATCCTCCCCCAGCCGGACCAACACTTTGGTCCGAGAATTCCCGGAGGAAAGTGTTCCTCCGGCTAAGACGTGTATCAAGAAGACGCGAAGCGAGATTCAAAAAAAGGAATCGAATTCTTTCGAATCGCGCACAGGCCTTAAGCATCCTGGTTACATGTGATCTTAGTGCCACATAGGGCTATGCACACCAGACCCGAGCAGGCTAACACAATCGCCACCAATAAAAAAGTCGCGTGGAACCCAAAGTGTGTCACACCATATTCCGCGCAGCGCGGACCGACCGAAGCAACCATCCCGGCTCCCCCCATCATCAGACTGGCAGCGAGATTGGCACGGTGCGGCAAGAGGTGCTGGGCCAAGGCAATGGAAACAGGAATCATTGCCGAAAACCCCGCGCCTGCCAATACAGCCAACAGATAGCTCCACCCAATTCCCAGGTAGGGGAACAGGACCACACTAGGGGCGAATACCAACGGCACGATAATCATCGGCAACTTTTCTCGACCCGGCGAAATCAAGCTGCCAGCCAGCATTCCGCCGACAGCCATCCCCAGGATCATCATCGCGTTGAGATTTCCGACCGTAGGCGCAGCCGCGCGAGCTATTTCGGCTGGACTCCAATGAGAATGCTCGCTGGCAACTACCTGTTGAGTCCAACGGACAAAAAGGTACACGAGCGAAGTATTCACGCTGTGGCGGAGGATCGAGGAACCATACAGGATGCAGACCGCTCCCCAGTTTTTCCCTAGGGAGCTCGCATCCATAGGTTTAGGTGCTTGGTGTTTTAGAGATGGCAATCTCTCATGGCTACTGCGCACGAAAAGTGCTATGAGCACACAGGGCAACACGATTAGCGGGAGCCGGTCGAATCCACTCTCACCAGCTAGCCACCGCGGCCACAACAGCGCTCCTCCAACACCCCCGATCATGCCTGCGACGAAAAAGCCGCCGGCAGCAAGGTTTCGCAGGTTGGCATGCAGTTGAGCGACCGTGGTGGCGGCAATAGGATGAAACATCCCGGCCCCCACCATCCCCAGGATATAAATCAAGGACAGCGATATCTGATTCCTTGCAAAGCCCAATAACCCAAAACCAATCCCTCCCAACAGGATCCCCACGACTGTGAGCGATCGAGTTCTCAGTCGGTCGCTAAATAAGGCACACAGGGGTTGGGCGAGGCCCGATGTGAGCGAGCCCAAGCCCAGTAACCACGCTGCTTGCTCGGGAGTGAGTTGGCTCCGAATCTCGATCAGCCCCAAACTTGCCGGGAGCAACGTTGCCAACCCATCCACTACCAGATGCGCAAGGCACAGCGCGCCGAACACCCTCACGGCTGTCTGTTTGGCAGTCGATTCCGTGGTGACAGCCAGGGTGGCTTCCTGATTCATGGGGTGCATAACCCTACAGTGCTAGGTTGATCGGGATGATATGTTGTAAATGACGAATGCCCAAGGACTAAGGACGAAAGAAGCCCGAATGCCTAATGTCGAAGACCCGCCGTGGTAGTTCGATGACCCGCTTTCGTGGAAACAAGTTCAAGTGAAGTTGCCCACTGAGTAACGCGATGGCAATTCGAGCTTTAAGATTTCGTCATTCCTTCGTCATTGGGTATTTCGACCTTCGGCCTTATATTGAGAGAGGTATTTCGCAACCAAGGAC
>CALMBE010000378.1 GCA_937860165.1 uncultured Planctomycetaceae bacterium | reverse complement strand
GGCAATCAGTTACGCCGTCGTCCGAAAATGTCACTGGAGGCCGCGCACAGTATAGTGGTTACACTATTCCTTACCGCTTGGCCAGGGCGTCGCGGATTTCGCGCAAGAGCGTGATATCTTCTGGAGGAGCGGCCGGTGCGGCGACTTCTTTTTTCTTCATGGAATTCATGCCCTTAATAACCATGAACAACACAAACGCGACAATGACAAAATTGAGGATCGCCTGGAGTACGGCACCGTAGCCTATACTCGGTGCGGCAACCCCTTCGGCCAACTCTGGAACAGGGAGTGTGTAAACTTTGTCCTTAAAGTCGGCGCCCCCTTGCAAGAAACCAATGATCGGCGAGATCACTTTGCCGACAAGTTCATTGACAATCGCCCCAAACGCCCCACCAATAACCACGCCGACTGCCATATCGACCACATTTCCCCGCATCGCAAAATCTTTGAATTCTTTAAGCATTCCCATGTAAGTGTGCTCCCCCAAGAGTGCCGTGAATAGTGTCTCTGGCACCGCCTTGACGCCAGAGATTGCCCGCCTGTTTTAGCGATTCTGGCCGCTCTGCTGCAATAGCAGCAGGAGCCGCTGGAGGTCCTCGGGCAGCTCGGCGGTGAATTCAAGGGGCACACCCGTGAGCGGATGCGAGATTTTGATTCGAGAGGCATGGAGCGCCTGGCGGGCGAGAATTACCGTTTCGCCGGGACTTTGGGGCTCCAAGTCGGGGCTTCGAGTCATGCTCCGTAACTCCCCCAGGGTCAGCCGGGAGCGACTGCCATAGAGCTTGTCGCACAGCACGGGGCAGCGAATCGTGGTGAGGTGGATGCGGATTTGGTGCGTCCTACCGGTCTTGGGAAAGCATTTGAACAATGCAAAACCACGGTATCGCTCGGCTACTTCATAGAATGTCTGGGCCTCACGGCTTGTGGGATGGTCAGCCAAGAGTGCCATTTTTTCGCGCTGCGAAGGATGGTGCGCAATCGGGTGGTCGATGATATCTCGATCGCGGTCGGGTGCCCCTTGAACGATAGCAAGATACTGCTTCTCGACCGTGCGGTTCTGAAACTGTGCGGCGAGGTTCATGTGGGCCTCGTCGGTTTTGGCAATCACGATCACGCCACTGGTGTCTCGGTCGAGCCGATGGACGATCCCCGGTCTCGCGGCACCACCGTGTAGACTCAACTGGCTAAAGTGATGCACCAAGGCGCTGGCTAAGGTCCCCGACCAATGCCCTTTGGCCGGGTGGACGACCATTCCCGGCGGCTTGTTCACGACCGCCAAGGTTTCATCTTCAAACAGAATATCGAGCGGTATCGGCTCGGGTTCTGGTCCCACGGCGGGAGGTGGAGGCAGGGTGAACTCAATCTGTTGTCCAGGAGCGATATGGGTGGAGGCCTTTTCCACGACACCGTCGACCTGCGCGAGACCGGCATCGACCTGCGCCAGGACAAGCTCGCGCTGCAACGCCTCAAGGAGGTCTCCGAGCAAGCCAAAAAGGAGCTTTCGTCGCGGACCGACTTCGACATCAGCGTGCCGTTCATCACCGCGAACGCCAGCGGCCCCGTCCACCTCAACATGAAGCTGACGCGCGCCA
>CALMBE010000377.1 GCA_937860165.1 uncultured Planctomycetaceae bacterium | reverse complement strand
CAAACGCACCACTCCCAATCATCCGTGTTTAATCTGTGAAATTCCGTGGCTTTCTTCCATCCTTCCCCGTTCAACCCAGCAAAGTGGGATTCGGGAGACTCGTTGGATCGTTGCGATCGAGTGAACTCCGAGAAGGCCACAACAACTTGTTGCGTATTGAGTTACGACAAGTTCTGGTGCCCCCACTGGGGCGGCGGATTATAGGGGCCCGGTTAGACAGGGGCAAGGCACTTTCCCGCTTCGCTAGCAGAATGTAACTCATTGCGTGCAAACGAGTTGTATCGCTGCTATCAGGCAATCGAATGGCTGGTAACGGGGAAGAATTATCCATCATCGATTTTCACGAAGCGTAACAGCCCTCCGAGTAGCACGCTTGATGACTCAGAAACTGAATCCCCCTTATACTCGACGCTGTCGGTAAGGAGGGATTCATGTGCCACTGGCAAAACCAGTGGCACCCAAGACGGATCATTCGCCACCATGTGGAGTATCCCACTCGTTGCGGATTGCCTTCGAGAAACCCATATTGAGTGCTCCTCCAATATCGCCGCAAAGCTCGAAAGTCACTCCGATGACACTGTCTCACAATCCTCAGAATCCATCACCCCGCAGATTGACTCGCCTACTCAAATGGTTGATTCGTTGGCGTCGCGAGTGTTTACTCTTAGCAATCGTGCTCGGCGGCAGCGGGGCGTATGTGGGTCGCGAGTTGAAGATGGATCGCTCGTTGCAGTCCATGTTTGCCAGTACGGACCCACTCATCGGCGTGTATCAAGATTTGCAGACCGCCTTCGGTCAACATGATATCGTGCTGGCTATTTACGGAGAACAAGAACTCTCGTCGAGCGATGGACTCGCCCGAGTCGCCACACTCTCGGAATCGGCACGTCAGATTCCTGGAATCGCCGCCGTGGTCTCCTTGGGGGATGTCCCCGGGATGTTGGAATCGGATGGCTCCGCATTCAAAACCGATGAACGCTCCTTGAAACTCCAGCAAGTATTCGCGGGATACACCCATGACCAGAACCTGACCACGTCGGGGATCGTATGCCTGCTGGAAAAAAATTCTCCTGCGGGGGGCACCACCACGAGCACCGTGGCGGAACTCCAAGCACTGATCTCACGACTTCCCGAGGGAAAGCTGATTGGCGAACCGGTGCTGCTGGGGACCGCGTTTGACATGTTGGAATTGGACGGTCGGCGACTGAATACCTGGTGCTTGGGACTGCTGCTGGCCACGATCTACATTTGTTTCCGGCAAATCCGGTGGATGATCTTGCCCCTGGTGCTGGTGCAGGTGGCGTTGGCGACGACGCGCGGGCTGTTGGTCGCGCTCGATGTCCAATTAAGCATGGTCAGCTCGATGTTGGCGGCCATCGTAACCGTCGTGGGAGTGGCGACGGTCATGCATGTGATCGTCCGGTACCGCGATGAGCGGGGAATGGGCCGATCGCCGCGACAGGCCCTGCTGCGAACGGGTCAAGCCTTGGCGGCACCCGTGATGTTCGCTTGCCTGACGGATGCGGTGGGATTTGGGTCCTTGATGATCTCCGATGTTAAACCCGTCGTGGATTTTGGTCTGATGATGTCGCTCGGAAGCCTGTTGGTGTTGGTCGCGATTGGGCTGACGGTTCCCGGAATTGCCCTGTGGGGCGGCGACAAGCGCGGTTTTGTTGCGAATCTCGAAGAGACACGGCTCGAACTCGGTCTCCACTGGTTATACGAATGGAGCATTCGCAATCGCTGGAGACTGGGGGGGGTATTGGCGTTGTCCGCCGTGGTGGCTGCCTGGGGATCGACGAAGCTCATTCAGGAAACTGATTTCACCAAGAACTTTCGCCCCGATAGCGCATTGGTGCAAAATTATCAGTTTGTCGATCTCTCCTTTGGAGGCGCGGGGGTGTGGGACATCCTGATCCCCGCTCCTCGGCAACTCGACAAGAAATTTCTCACCCAGATTCTGGCGTTTCAGGCACTCCTGCGCGAGCGCGCACCGGGACTCACCAAAGTGCTTTCGCTGGCTGATATTCTCGATGCGGGAGCGGGGGGGCTCGACAAACTCGAGTTCGGCGCGGATCTGGCCATTCGCGCTGGACTGGGACTGATGCGGGCACGGATGCCGGAGTTTGTGGCGGCCACGTACAATCCGCGCGCGAACGTTGAAAACCGCTACTTTCGCGTCATGTTGCGGGCCCCCGAACGACTCGAAGCCAGCGACAAGTCCGCGCTCATCGCCGAAGTGCGTTCCGCCACCGCCGACGTGTACCCCGAGGCCAAGGTCACGGGTTTTTATGTCTTGCTGACGCAACTGATCGAAAGTTTGCTCAAGGATCAGTGGACTTCCTTCGGTGCAGCTGGATTGGGAATATCGATTCTCATGCTGTGGGCATTTCGCAATCTGCGACTCGCCCTGTTGGCATTGATACCGAATGTGCTCCCCGTGCTGTGGCTGTTTGGAGCCATGGGGCTGCTGGGGGTCCGGGTTAACATGGGGGTCGCCATGATCGCGGCTGTGTCGATGGGATTGTCGGTCGACGCTTCGATCCACTATGTGATGTCGTACCAACGATTGCGCCGACTCGGAACTCCCCGAGATGCCGCGCTGCAAGCGGTGCAGGCCAGCGTCGGCCAGGCCGCCGTCATGGGAACGTTGGCCCTGGTGGTGGGCTTCGCAACTCTCTCGACCAGCCAATTCATGCCGACCGTGTACTTTGGTGTCCTGGTGAGCCTGTCGATGATCGGCGGCCTGGTGGGGAACCTGGTCGTGCTGCCGCTGTTGATCCGCGTGGTGGAGCGGTGAGCGGGGGACACAGCGATTTGCTCTCAAGCTGTGGCACTTATCGAAGCGAGCGGAGCGTAAATGAACGCACCATCGATCTCCACTTCACCCAACCAAGACCCATTGTAGTGGGTATCCATTACCCTAGCGGGATAACGATCTCTGATACTCGCCGCAGCCAGTGCCACTGGGTCGTTGCTACTGACCAATTTGATCTGAAAAGGATCCAGCCACTGATTTGTTTGACCTACAATTCTCAGTATCTCCCGATACCCGATCTTGATATCCTCGACGCCATCAGCGGCAATATAGAGATACCATCGCTCTAATTCAGTCTGTTTTAGCCAAAAATACACCGTGACGGGATACGTTTTGTGGAATTCGTTAGCACAAACTCTTCCTGCGTCAATCTGCTCTACCAAAAGTTCTTGAGCCACTTGAGTACTCCCTCATTATTGTCTGTTATGGCTTCGTATAGTTTCCTGGTACTGCTCTCGTTCTTTGATTCATAGCGACTAGCTTCGTTCCAGTCCTTGGCTATTAACCAATTCTCTAAAAGTTCTGGATTCCAAAATTCTTTTTGATTCTTCAAATCCGCTTGCTCAAGCAATGTTTCAAGATTATGCGTCCAACACTTCTGCTGGAAACCATGTCTCCCGAACAATACGCTGATGTTGCGCTCTACATAGGCGACAACACATGACTTCAAGGCACTTTCCAAAGCATATCCAGCCAAATAATACGCCCCCGACCATCGCTGGCCAGCCAACAAACATTGGGAATCTTCGATGCGCTCAGTTGACAATCGCTGCAATGTCGCTCGATCCAAGACCATTCCCTCCAAATCCAAACCTACGAAACACTTCGCGGCATCGCCCGACTAGACATTTTAGGGACACTCTTTGAAACATGCAAATCGTATTCCAAGCCCCTTTTCACTCCGCGTCGGGGTTCAAGGCGTACAGGCCGATGCCTAGTGGGAACCTGATCGTGCTGCCGCTGCTGATCCGGAAGGTGGAGCGGTAAGGAAACCTAAGCGATGCGCTTATCACGATAGACCACAGTACCATTTCTGGAAGCCCAGTCGATGGAAAACCCCACGTGAGAAATTGCATTGCGACTGCGGTCCAATTGGCGTTCAGCCTCTTGCACTACTTGGGAAGGATCCAACTCATAGATTTCCTTGACACGAATCTGGTCGTTCTTGTAGAAGACCGCGAAGTATACTTTTCTGTTGCGAGTAATTCTTTCGAGCGATTCAGCACGTTTAAGAGGCGGCTCCTTAAACATTCGATCCAGTTGGCCCGACCCTCCTTCTTTGCATGCTAGATACTCATACTTTATCAACGGATTCTTGGGGCATCTCGCTTGCTAGAAATCAGAGTATGGCCCAAAATATCCGCGATAATCATCTCTTTAACCAATCCTGGCTGGAGCAAATTGCCGATGCCAATCGAACTTGCCAACTCTTGGGCCTTCACAATAAGTTCGATGATTCGGTGAATTATTTCTCGCGCCATAATCAGAATAGCGACTCCATTCGGCTCGAACGCACTTCTTTCAATCGGCGCCGAGTCTCCGAGATGAATTCTCCATTCATTTCGAATCCAATGTAATTTCTCTCAAGTCTCTCACACGCCACGAGAGCCGTCCCGACACCACAAAATGGGTCGAGTACTAAATCACCCTCATTAGAACTTGCCTTAATGAGTCGTTCCATGAGTTTTATAGGCTTCTGAATTGTGTTGAGCACTTCACGAGAAACAAGCTCCTTGGACTTATAGGTCAATTGCTTGATATCCCCCCAGACGTCACCTGGATTCTTTCCTAAATCATTGAACTTCGTCTTACCATATTGTCCATTTGTGACCGAAGGAACTCGCTCGCAGCGCAACCGATGCTCTAGTTCAACCAGTTGTGGTACGCGGATCTCGTCGAGATTGAATGTCGTAGCGCGACTGCCTTTGACGAAGTAACAGAGAATGTCATAGTTGTTGGTAAAACTAATTCTGCCTTGCGCCAAGCGGCTAGGTTGATACCAAACAATTCGACTGCGAAGAGTTAAGTAGGGTCGGTAGTCGATAAAATCGATGCAGTCTGGTTTACCAAACAAATACAGGGTTCCACCGTCTTTTAACTTATCCGCAAACCGCCGAATTAAATCCAGATTAAATTCCTGGATACTGCCGACGCGATCCCAATCATTGTTAGTGACCCCGAAGGGACCGTCGCAAATCACAAGTTCTATCGACGAGTCTTCTATGCGGTCAAGCAATTTGAGCGAGTCGCCCTGATAAACCCGATTGACATCCATTCGAAATGTCCCTTCCTGGCTTCATAGCCGAGCTACTGTCCTAACGCACAATCCGACTTACATATCTTGTGACGGTTATGAATCGTATCTCACTCCGCGTCGGGGTTCAAGGCGTACAGCAACACATTGAGTCCAATCCGGGCGGCGTCTTCGCGGGTGTAGCCGCGGCATTCGAGGGCTTCGTGTTGTTCGAGGGCACAACTGATGTCATAGGGTGAAAACACCACAGCCCAGCGTCCGTCCAGTTGCACGCCCAACAGCTCCGGTTCCACTTCCCGTGTGCGGGTGGCAAGGGGTTCGTCGGCGCGACGCTCGACGGGATCGCGGCGATGCACCTTGCGGAGATCGTATCCACCACCGGCGCGACTAAAGAGTGGATCGGTGATCGGGATCCGCGCCAGTTTGGCATCCGGCAAGACGGCTTGCAGTTCTCGACGGAAAGCCTCCGCAAAGGGGGCACTCGCACAAATGCTGTCGGCAAACAGAGTGCCGCCGTTGGTGAGATAGGCCCGCAGGCGCTGCTGTTCGGCGGGAGTGAAGCGGAAATCGTGCCGGCCGTGCATGAACGCCAGCACAAATCGCGAGAGGGCCGGATCGTCGGCGCGGACGGGAAAATCGGTCGTTTCGACCTGGAGTTTGAGATCTCCTAGGGAGGCAGAGCGGAGTAAATTCACGAGGGCCCCCGGGGCATCGTTGCAACCTCCACCATGTTGCAGCTTGGCGATCTGCATAGTCCCCCGGCTGCCACCCGCGGCTAATTCGGCGGGATCGGGCGCGGCCAGGAACGAAGCTTCTTTTCCTTTGGGTTCACGGTTGGTCGCGTAGGCCAACACATTCGCACCGATGGCCATCGCATCGGCGAGGCGGTTTTCGATCATTTCAGGAAATTGCGGACGGTTCGCGCGACCGTATAGTTCCCAGTAACACGAGAGATCGATCTCGGAGAAAACCGCGCACGTGCGGCAACCGTATTCCACGGCCCACAACCGGCCGACGTAGGGGGATTCGGGCCGCACCAATTCTTCGACCCGCCACAGTGGATGCTCGGGTCCCACGCGGCGGAGTCGATACTCTTCCTCGGGGAATACCTTATCGAGATATTTGCGAATGCCCTGGTCGAATCGAGTGCCATCGAGGCAGCAGGATTCGGCGAAGAAGAAGCCTCCCCGGTCGAGATAGTCCCGCATTTTTTTCTCGGTGCCCGCGAGCTCAGGGGCCCTACTCCCCGAGACAAACAACACCGGTGCTTGGAGCAAG
>CALMBE010000376.1 GCA_937860165.1 uncultured Planctomycetaceae bacterium | reverse complement strand
ATGCCCTGGTGGATCGGATCGCGGCCCGTGCCGACGAGGTGCCGGCGTCGATCGCCAGGATTGCAGCTGCGGCCCAGGCAGCCGGCGTGCCGGCGATCGTCCACCACTTGAAAACGGCCTACACCCAGAACTGGGGGCGCATGCCCGAGATGCTGGCCAAGGTGACATTCTTGTCACCAGAGTCACCTGTCGCTGAATTGGCACACGGGCAACAGCCGCTGAGAGTATTTGCCCCTCAGTCCTTAGTGGCAGGTGCAGACGGTAGTCCTGCGGTGTGGGTGGCTGATCTATCGGCGCGTGTCGCGCGATTGAAGCCAGTTGAAATCGGCCGGGCAGCGGCTGACGGGGGCCTTGTCGAGGTGGTCGGCGGGCTGACTCCTACCGACAAACTGATTGTCGGGGGTCGTGAATCCTTGACCGAAGGCGCACGGATTCGGATTGCCAGCGAGGATACCACCATGCAGCTCAACTCTCCGAGTTCATCATTCGGACTCCCAGCGACGGACAGAACGGCCCAAGCGCCGACCGTCGAGAATTGAACATCCCAAGGAACTAAAGATATGTCGCTCGTGGAAGTCAATAATGTGACGAAAGAGTACGCCAATGGCGAAGAAACAATCCGGCCGTTGGATGGTGTGAGCCTTACGATCGAACGGGGAGATTTTGTCTCTCTCATGGGTGCGAGCGGATCAGGCAAGAGTACGCTCTTAAATCTGATCGCCGGCATCGACCTTGCTACGTCTGGTGAGATCATCATCGCCGACACCGATATCACTCGGTTGTCACGAGGGAAGCTGGCCGACTGGCGGGCAGCGAACATCGGCTACATCTTCCAAACGCATAATTTGATACCGGTGCTAACAGCCTACGAGAACGTCGAATTGCCGCTGGTCTTGTTACCGATGACAGCCGCTGAGCGTCGCAAACGAGTGCAAATCGCCCTGGAGGCAGTCGACTTAACTTCCCGGGCAAGTCACTATCCCCGTCAGATGTCTGGTGGACAGGAACAACGAGTCGGCATCGCACGGGCGATTGTCGCGAATCCCACGATTGTCGTGGCGGACGAACCAACCGGCAGCCTGGACGATGAAACGACTGAGCAGATTCTAGAATTGCTCAGCCGAGTCAACCAAGAACTCGGCATGACATTGTTAATGGTGACCCATGATGCCGATGCCGGTGCCAGGGCAAGGCGACGTATCCGTCTCGAACGTGGCCGTCTCATTGAGAATGGCCAAGAAACATCCACCCGCACCTTGAGGACTGCCTAACCGTGTTTCCTTTTGCGCCTTATGTAATAAAAAGTCTGTGGCGGCACCGCGCCCGCACAATTCTGACTGTCAGTGGCACGGCGGTCGCGTTGCTTGTGTTCTGCTTTATCGGCTCCGTTCAGAAAGGCCTGCTGGCCTTGACTGAGGACCAACAGGCGGATCGGACTTTGATTGTGTTTCAAGAGAATCGCTTTTGCCCGCAGAGCAGCAAATTGCCACAAGACTACGCGACCACGATCTCGAAACTCTCAGGCGTAACCGAGGTGGTGCCGATGAAAGTCTTTACGAACAATTGTCGTGCCAGCCTCGACTCGATCGTATTTCAAGGTATCTCGGCAGAACAATTGAGAGTCTGTCGGGACTTAACACTGCTGTCCGGTGATTGGAGTGCATTTGAAAAGCAAGACGACGCGGCCCTCATTGGCCAAGCGGTTGCCGGTCGGCGAAAGCTGGTCACTGGAGACAAATTTACTATCGGCGATGTCTCGGTCGTGGTGCAAGGCATTTTTGAATCCGCGGTGGCTGCCGAGGACAATTTGGTGTTTACACATCTGGACTTCTTGCAGCGGACTCGCGGCGTGAACGAATACGGTACGGTGACGCAATTGGAAGTCCATTTAGCCGACAATGCTGACCCCGAAGCGGTTGGTGCCAAGATCGACGCTGAATTCCACTCCGGGCCAGTCGCCACCACAACACGCACCAAGGGGATGTTTCAGGCCGACACGGTCGCGGATCTCGCCGAGTTGATCGGGTTTGTGCATTGGCTCGGCTATGCCTGCGTCGGATTAGTTCTCTCACTCGTGGCAACGACCACGGTGATGGCGGTGCAAGATCGCATTAAGGAACATGCCGTCCTGCAAACTTTGGGTGTGCGTCCCTTGGGAGTCTTTCGTTTGGTCATCGCCGAGAGTCTGCTGCTCTCGGTGATAGGAGGAATGATCGGCGTGGTGGGGAGCATGTTGTTTTTGTCATCGACGGGTCTTTCTGTCGCGGCGGAGGGGGTCACGATTGCCTTTCGACCTTCCTGGGACTTGGCCGTGCAGGGAATCCTCATCGCGGTAGTGGTGGGATTGGTTGCCGGCATCGCGCCTGGTTGGCAGGCGGCTCAATCGCAGATCGTGAATGCGTTGAAGCAGGGGTAGAGATGTAGGAGGCGGCTACCGTCGCCGAGACTCGCACGGTCTGAATCCGTACCTACAAAGTTCCCAGCGAAATGATATCACCACTTGGGTTGGCCAATTGGAGGAATGATTCGCCTAAGGCGACAGAGCAATTGCCAGAACCACTCCCAGTATCACCACGACCCCGAGCCCTGCAGCCACGTAGACCCAGCCAGGAGTGCCGTAGCGGGGACCGATGTAGCCAGGTGGCCTTAGTGGGTCGATTTCCCCCGGTAAAGCTCGTGGGCGTGGCTTGAAAGTTTCGCGTTGGGCTTCGATATCAAAGGCTTCTTCCACGAGGGATTTTCGCGGTTGCTGGCTGATGGTGTCGGCAGTGGCCAAGGAAATCGACTCCGTGTTGCTTTCGCCCGTGGGGACGAACTCTTCGATTTCCGGCTTCATTTCTTCTTCCAATGGTGCCAGGCCGATTTCTTCTTCGGGCTCTCTCGGGGTTGTCGCCTTGGCGGCGGGGGGTGCGATAAAGGATTTTCCTTTGACGCCTGAAAGTGCCCCTTTCCCACCGGAATCACCGGGGCGATTCATGGAATGGGCGAATCGGCGAAAAACATCGCTCCCCAATCCACCCGAACCGCTCTCACCCTTCTTGCTGCTACTGCCGATTACATGGCCTCGATCAGCAAGCCACTCCGATAGCCGCGCTTCCACTTCCTCGGCGCTTTGGTAGCGCTCGTCGGCTTTCTTAGCCATCATCGTCTCGCAGATATGCACCAAGATGGGTGGTGCGTCGGGGCGATCCTTGAGAATGCTGGGGGCCTTTTCGACTTGATGCTTGAGGAGCCGTTCGGAGATCGAACCATCTGGAAATGGGGGATGGCCCGTCAGCATGAAGAACAACGTACATCCCAAACTGTAAATGTCGGACCGGACATCGGCCTTGTGACTGTTGAGTGCTTGTTCGGGAGCCAAGTAATCGGCAGTGCCGAGCACATTTTCATTGTTATCGAGTGTGAGTGAGGCTTCGTCGTCAATCAAGCGGGCCAATCCCATGTCGAGCAGTTTGACGACACCGTTTTTATCCAATAAACAGTTGGCGGGCTTGATATCGCGGTGGATCAAGCCCATCACATGGGCGTGGGCCAACCCCCGGGATACTTGGGCGACGTAGTCTGCCGCAGTGATATAATCCACGGGGCCGTGCTCTTTGACCAATTGATGGAGGTCTTGCCCCTCGACATATTCCATGACCAAATAATGTTGGCCCTCGAATTCGTCGATGTCGTAGGTGTGAATAATATTTGGATCATCGAGCTTGGCAGCCGCGCGGGCTTCGATGCGAAACCGTTCCAAATAGGTCGCATCGGAGACCCGATTCTTGGGCAATACCTTGATCGCTCGGCGGGCCCGCATGAGAATGTGTTCGGCCAGATAGACACTGCTCATGCCTCCTTTGCCGAGCATCCGCAGGAGTTTGTATTTCCCCAGGATGAATCCGCGATGTTTTCCCGAAAGTAGCTTATCTGCCTGCCACTCGGTGATGATGTCGGCTTCGACCATCACTTTGGCGAGTTCTTCCTGGGTGTCGGGAATTACCCCGGAATTGGCAGCGCGCAGCTTGACCAGGAAGCGTTCCAGTTGTTCTTCTTCGACCAACTGGCTGCGCTTGACGAGGTCGATAAAAGTTTTAGCGCTTTGGGCCACTGGAAAGATCGCTATCGAGTCAATGATCCACTTTGGCGACAAACCTGGAAGAATGTCGTCGCACGAGTGGTTCGAAGATATAGTTTATAACCGACGCGGACATACACCGACCTCTCAGAAGGAAGTCCGCCAAGAAAAGTGCTCTGTTAACCATCTGGAGTCTATCCGGAACCGTCAATCCGTTTTCATCCGAACCAGCAACTGCCCTATTCCTGGGGACTCCGCCTCTACCACTAGGATATCATGCTAGGACCAAAACTGCCAGAATCCAAGAGGGACTTCTCCTACAATTGGCGAGGAATACGCTTATCTGACCCGAAAAGAATTCACCGGGCACCGCTCACTTCAGACCCCGGGTTTTTCCTCGCTGGGCGTGGAATCCATGTTAAGAAACCCTTCGATCAACCGCTGATCGAAGTAATTCACTTCCATGGCAGCGTCAATGACCAGTCGCTGGGCGTTAATTCCACTGGATTTTGGGCTAAGTAGAAAAGCTACGGTGGCAGCGACTTCTCCCGTTTGCACCGCCCGACCTCGCAGGGTAGCGCGTTCGGCATACAGGTAAGAATCGACATAACCCGGAATCCCGGCAGATGCCGACGTTTTCAACAGCCCTGGGGCGACCGCATTGAACCGCACTTCCGAAAACTTGCTAAAAGATTTGGCCAAGAAGGCCAGGCTCGAATCGAGCGCTGCTTTCACGGGAGCCATGAATCCGTAGTTTTCGCTGGCCATGCGTGTCGTTGAAATCGATACCGTGACTACCGAAGCATCACAGGTTAGTAAGGGCTTCAGTGCATTTGCCAGCGCGACCAACGAAAAGCAAGACACATCAAATGCCCGCAGGAGTTGCTCTCGGCTAGTTTCATGAAATGGCTTAGGGCCTTCGGAGTAATCTCCAAATGCGATCGAGTGAACCATGCCGTGCAGGGGTCGGCCAGCAGTCGAAAGTGCGGCTGCCAAGTGGTCGATCTGGTCTTGGAATTCGACATCGCACACCAAGATCGGCAAGTTGGGGAGCAGTTTGCCGACGGACTCCCGACGAAACTCCGAACGCACGACCAGTGTGACCTCTGCCCCTGCGTTTAAGATTTCCTGGACAACGTGGTACGCGACACTCTTGCGATTGGCAACGCCAAATACGACGATGTGCTTGCCATCGAGTTGCAAAAAGTCCGTGGGCATTACTTGGGCTCGGGAGTGGTGAGGGTGCAGGCAAAATCAAACCGCACGGCTACCTTGCCGTCAACCGTCACCTTGGCATTCAAAAAGAAAGCACCCGCGAGCCGTTCCACCAATTGGGTTTCGATGAGCACCGTGTCCCCGGGGAGCACCATTTTCCTGAACTGCACATTGTTGGCCCGGGTGGCCACCGGTACGGCACCTGGTTTGTCGCCAACGAGTTTGGAAAGCAATACCGCCCCGGCCTGCATGGCTGCCTCGCAGAGTAACACCCCGGGGGTAATCGGAAATTGGGGCTTGCGACTCGAGAAAGTGGAATATCAACCTGCGATGGTGTGTCCATCATTTCCTTTCACAATGTCGTATCAGGCTTCGAGACCATCTGCGGATGGTTGCCCGACCTTCCGGATCGAATTATAGGTGCCGTGTTCGTTGAGAATCCGATGCAGGTTCAGAGGATCTTCTTCCCATCGCTCCCCATTGATCACAAACTTATATTGATAGGTGCCTGGTTCCAGTCGAATCGTAACCTTCCACAGTCTTCCAGCATCGCGCTTGAGTGGACGAGCCTTCAGATCCCACTTGTTAAAATCCCCGACGAGCGTCACGACCGTCGCCGACGGATCGAAATACTCGAAGGTGATCGCCTGCTTGGTCGAGGGTCGTCGTGGAATTCGCGGTGATGACGCTTTCTTGCGGATCGGCTGTTTCATATGTACCCCCTTTCCCGGCTCACAAGTCATCCAGTGAAAGAACAGAACTTTCCACGGTTCGGCAACAGCCCCCCACGCAATGATTACCCATCACCGCCCGGACTTATCAAGAATGGGAGGTTCTGAACGCAAACAGAACCTCCCAAGACACCATAGGCTCTACTGAGAAGTCACCATTCTTTCAGTTCTTTCCGACGATTCCTCGCAGTGGCCATCATTGCTTCGTCGTCTGCAGCACGATCTCGACGAACGCGGGATCCTTGGCGATCTGCAGCTCGTACGCCGACGCGAGTCCCGCGATGCCGCCGCCAATGACGATGACGTCGTAGGAGTGCTCAGAACTCATGTTCGGGGCTTC
>CALMBE010000375.1 GCA_937860165.1 uncultured Planctomycetaceae bacterium | reverse complement strand
TGCGTTCCCTAGCCTCTAACCTCTATTCCTAAAAATCTATCTCCGATGTCTCTTCGCCATTGCGTGTCCCTGCGGCACGCCAGACCTGGAGGTCCACGTCGTCGCTCACTATCGCCGTGTGCCCATCGCCGAAGGCCACCACCACCGTGCCCGGGTGATCACTGCGGGCAGCGATTACCGCGTGTTCAAGCGGGGTATCTGGGATGAAGCTTGTGCCACAATCCTGGCCTTTCCAATTGGGAGGAGCCACATGGTTGTACTGAGTCGAGTCATATCCTGCAAAAGGCCAACCGTTTGACCAATCTCCGATCCAGCGACCCGGTGCATCAAAATTAAAGCCATCTGCAACTGGGGCATAGTTTGTTGCCGCCTGATACGCCACTTCGGGATTCACGGTCAAAGCTGGTTGAGTGGGACACCGGATCATGGAGGTTCGCGAAGGAAGAGAACTGTTTTCTTCCCCTTTTCCTTTTATTCGTTCAGAGAAAAAAGCTGTTTTAGAAAGTCCATCGCTATACTCCCGGGTTCCCAGGCCCTTGGTCCCCATGGAAAAGGCTCCGTTCCCCCCGCTAGGCCACACATCAAAAGACTTCGGTTCTAGGCCTGTATCTGAAGGGGTCGGGTTGGCTCTAGCACCCGCTCCTGGAGTATTTCCCCCAAAGTTCGCGCGGTAATTGTTCTCCGAAATTACCTGGCCAGTGTTGGCATCGCTGGGGCAAATAAACAATCCCGATGCCGTGGCATAGGCATCAAAGTGAGGATTCTTTGGATTCAGCATCTTTTTGACTTGCGCCTTACTGAAGTCGATCAAATTGTATACATTGTTGGCTTCCATATAGGGCAAGAGCCACACATGGACCGAATAGAAACCTGTCTTGTCTGTAGCTGCAGGACCCGGGTCGTAACTGGTGTAGCCACTTTTGTAGGTTCCATTCGCGAGTTGCCAATCGGGGAATAACCTCCCAGGAGGAAATGCAGACCGGGCACTTTCATAGTTGGCGGCGGCTAGGGCCATTTGCTTGACGTTGTTCACGCACGACGTCCGCCGCGCCGCCTCGCGGGCGGCTTGGATCGCTGGCAACAGCAGGGCCACCAACACGCCGATGATGGCGATTACCACCAACAACTCCACCAATGTAAATCCGCCTGATTTAGGTTTCTGCATCGCTCGACTCCGAGAGGATCAATCAAGTAATATTCAATGAATAACAATAGTTGTAGCATGGGCCCCCGGCCCGTGCGAATCAACGAAAGCGCACGGCCCAGGGGGCCATGCTACGGACATCTTGTTAATGTTTCGTGTGCTTCGTGTGCTTCGTGGTGAATGACTCCGGGCACTGACGTTTACGGCTCGCCGGAGAGATCCACATCGACCCACACCAAATGGTGATCGCTACTGGGGAAGGGGAACTCTCCCACGAGCTTGAACAACGCATCCCTATTCTCAGGCCAAAATACACCGGAAGCAACTACTTTTTGATTATTTGATGGCAAAACATAATCCAAACGCAGGTTCCCAGGGCCATTCTTGTCGGCCGCATCGAGCGTATCCTGCCGAGGATTACCGACATGGGTCGCATTCACCTCGCCCTGCAAGTTTGCCTGTTCTTCGCCACCGGCACTCTCGGGGGCCGGATATTGCAATATCGTCGGACTCTCGAGCAACTGTGCAATCCCCGCACTTCCTTGCCCGTCATGCGGGTCGCCGTTGAGGTCCCCCATGATGACAAAGCTCGACCCTGCGGCGAGCCCACCTTTCTGACCCGCATCGTCGTAAAGGTACTTTTCATTGTCGAGGGAAATATAGTCGACCCACAACCGGATTTCGTCGTGGTTCCGCCTCCCATTGCGGTCTTCCGCTCCATCGAAACTCGGCGGCGTCGGATGGCTCACCAAGACATGCAACGTGTGGCCTTGGACATCAATCGGCACGTCCCAATGGCTCTTCGACGAGAGCCGGAATTTTTCCAGCGTCTCCTTGGAGTACCAATCCGCAGACGCGGCCGTGTCGGGATCGTCCGGCAAGAGTGCCCCCGGCATGTCCTTCCACAAAAACTTTTGGAACGAGCGGACCTTGTCGGTTTGGATCGGAAACCGCGACAACAACACCGGCGCATATTGCCCCGCGTATTGGCCGAAACCCCAGGAATCGCCGCCATAATCAATGCTCCCCGGCTCGGTAGTCAAGCGGCCATTGCGGTCCAGATCGAAACCCGAGTGTTCACCCGTATTCACGGTGGCAAAGTAGCGAAAGGGGTACTCAATCGGCTCGGCGGCCTCGGGCGACTGCGAGACATTCTGCCCCACGCTGAGATATTTTTTCCGAAATATCTCAACCAACTTCCCCTCGGCGTCGTAATCCACTTCGTTCAGCAACAGCACATCGGGCCGGATTCGCTGGATGATCTCCGCCTCGCACCGGGCCTGGTGATCGGTGCCGTCGGCAAGTCGTTCGGCGACCTCCCCGGGTCGAGTCGCGTAAAGCGAGACATTATAGGTGGCAAAGCGCACTGTCTGGCCCCACGCGGAGACCGTGGCCATCAGTCCTACAAGCGAAATGGTTAACAGAAACCGCCCAAGAATTTGGCGACACATGCCTGCGACCGAGGCAGTAGCGACACCTTTCCTGGCACACCCCGAACGGCTGGCGAACCACGTTCGACGGTGGGACGAATGAGCACCGGAGTATTCGTTAAGTCCGTAGTGGATCAAGGTTTAACCCTCGTGATTGGTTTCCAGGCAGTAGGAACTGAGAATCCCAAAAATCTCTTTTAGTGGGTCATCAGGACCATTCTGGAACCAAATTTGCCAAGTGAAAACTAGATGAGCGAAGCAACCGGCGTGCCTATAATATGACGTTGTGGGGGTTTTCCGCAATAATGTTACCCGATATTCGACAGTTCTGTGCATAATCAACATAATAGCTACATTAAGTCTTAACCAAACTGAGCTACGCTGCCGGTCGGGTGTGCTTCCCACGTTGGAATGGCACGCACCCTATAAATTCATCTCGATAGCAACACCCTGTCTCGTATGAACACCAGAAGGAAAGAACTATGAAAAGAATTGCAGACTGTTTTCGGAATCCGGGCGCTCGTGCGCTCTTCGCACTGGCCCTCTTGGGGATCACGACGGGCGCCCAAGCCCAAATCCAAGTTACCGAAGTCATGTACAACGCCACCAACGATAATGCCTGGGAATGGATCGAGATCCGCAACACGGGAGGCTCGGCGATCGACTTGAACGGTTATCTTGGTTTCAACCTCGGGGATGCCAATATACCTGCTCCCAATCCCACAATTAGCAATGCACTGTTACCAGTTCTGGACAATGCTGACACGACCGTCCAGCCCGGTGAAGTGGCTATTATTTACGATGGGTTTTTTGGCTCCGGAAATCCTCAAAATTACGTTGATAACAGCTTCCGCACGGCTTGGGGACTTAATCCGAGTACCAAGTTGATCGCTGCGGACTTCTTTCCGGGCATGACCAACACAGAAGGAAATCAGGGTCAGTCCATCGGCTTTTGGCCAAATGCGACTGCCTGGCAAATGGATCAGACTCCCGTCGAAGATGATCCTATTAACTTTCCAGGCGTGTTCACCAACCGCACGTCAAGTTTTACCAATGCGGCGTTCAGCCTGAATTTCTCCGATGCGGCTTTTCCTGCGCCTCTCGGTAATGCTTCACTTACCTGGAACGGTAACGGTAGCAACCAGGCCGGCGCTAATTGGGGAAACAGCCAAACTGGCGTCAATAGCGCCACTACGAGTTCACTTTTTACTTATACTGGTGCGGCCAACAATCCAGCCGATGTCGGTAATCCTGGCATCATTCATGGAACTCCTTCCACTGCTGGGCTGTTGTTTTCAGAAGTTTTGTACGACTCGGCTGGTTCCGAGCCCAATTGGGAATGGATCGAAGTTTACAATAATTCGGCAACTGCGGTTAATCTGGCCGGATATGTCGTTGACGACAACAGTACCACTGCCGTTTCTGCAGCTAACATTGCGGCCGGAACCATTCCAGCATTCGCTACTGGCATCCTTTACAACTCTGAATTAGTAACAGGTGCGGATTTTGCGGCAGCCTGGGGTGCTACTCTCAACTTAATTCCCGTCACCGAATGGTCTGATTTGCAACTAAACAATACCGGGGATCAAATCAGCTTGTGGACGAGTTTTGCTGCTTACACAGGCAACCACGCGACCCACGCTGGGGCGTTGACCACCCAAGCCTTCTTGGAATCGAACGGCTTCCCCACTGGCGCTAATGGTCCATCTATATTCATGCCAGACATGTCGGCAGATCGCACTGTAGGCGGCAATTGGGTCAATGCTGCATCAATGGACGTTTTTGGTTCCTTCAATGCAACGGCTCTTTTTGGAACGATTACTCACCATCCCGGTGGCGATGTGGCCAGCCCCGGTTCCTTCACCGTAGTAGCCGCTGACGATGCCGACTTCGATGACGATGGCGATGTCGATGGCCGCGACTTCTTGATCTGGCAGCGTGGCTTCGGCACGGGTGCCACCAATGCTACCGGCGACGCCAACAACAGTGGCACTGTCGATGGTGCCGACCTCGCCATCTGGCAAACCCAGTACGGGATCGGCCCGCTCGTGGCTGCGGTAGGAGTCCCCGAACCCACTTCGCTGGGGTTGTTGGGCATCATGCTTGGCACGCTGGCCTGCACGCGGCGACGCTAGGAGGATTCGAAAGTTTAGTGGTATTTACGGCCCTACTCGCTTCAGCGGGTAGGGCCTTTTGATTTTCCAATCTCATCTTTCTCGGAACAGGCGGATGGAGCGATTTCGATTGCAGCGCGCGCTGAATCTGGCGGTATTGCTGCTTTGCGCGCTCAGCCGGCAAGTGGCTGCGCAGTACGACCCCCCGGCCAACTATTACGACACGGCCACGGGGGCCGGCGCGACGCTCAAGAGTCAGCTTAACAGTATCATTGATGGCCACACGACGGTCTCGTATGACAATTTGCGTACGGTCCTTCAAATCACCGACGCCGATCCCAGCAATCCCGGCTATATGATTCTGGTTTACAACCGGGAGTCGCTCAACGTGGCGGCGATCAATCCCGGGGGATCGATTCCGGGTTGGGACAACGCCGCCACCTGGAACCGCGAACACACTTGGCCGCAAAGCCGTGGTTTGGGTGGCACTGGCGCACCGGACGGCAGCGATTTGCACCATCTCCGACCGTCGCGCACAACGATCAATAGTGATCGCGATGAGACCAACTTTGGGGGTGCTTTCGGGCAAGCTTACGGGGAAGTCTTTGATGGTGGAGTGACTTACTGGTACCCCGATAACGCGGACGCCGGCATGATCGCCCGTTCGCAGTTTTACATGGCGGTTCGCTACGACGGTGTGGATTCCGGCACGGTCGACTTAGAACTGGGTGCAGGGAACGTCGCCAACGTAGGGGGCGATACCGATCCGCCGCCGCAGCTCGGCAATTTGACGCGGATGCTCGAGTGGCACTACCTCGCACCACCTGACAACTTTGAACGCGGACGTCACCAAATTGTCGACAATAGCTACCAGCACAACCGCAATCCTTTTATCGATCACCCCGAGTATGTGTGGTCGGTGTTCGTCGACCAAGCCAACGACTCGCAGCTTTACGTGGGAGGTGCCGCCAACGCCGACGGCAGTTCCACGCACAATTTGAATTTGGGATCGGTGCTCGTGGGTGCTGCCGTGCCTGCCGCTCAGAGTGTCACGCTCAACAAAACGGGCCTTGATGGCACCTATTATGAAGTCACCACCGGCGGCTCCGCGACGTCCTCGGTCGCTGGCCGGCTCAATGCCTTCGGCATTCTCACTTCTGGGACCGCCAACAAGAACCTATCCGTCGGACTCGCCACCACCACCTCCACCGCGGGGCTCAAGTCCGGCACCGTGAGCATCAACAATCTCGACATCACCACCGCCGGTGGCAGCGGCCACGGTGCGAATGACGCGAACGATACCATCAATGTCTCGCTGAGTGTGCTGTCCCACGCCAATCCTTCGTTCACTCTGGCGGGCGACATGAATACTCTCAACTTCGATTTCGGCACGGTCGCCCAAGGAAGCACCATGCCAACCTTCGGTTTCGACATCGCTAATCTGGTCGGCACAGCCGGGTTCACCGCCTAGCTCGATCTCGATTCGATCCTCGGCACGGGCCACACTTCGGTACTCACCACCGACTTGGCCACCTTCACCGGTGCGAATGCCCTCGCGGCGGGACTCGACAATTCCTTCACCGCCACGCTGAACACTGCGGCTTTAGGCACGTTCTCGGCTAGTTACACCTTGAGTCTCTCTGACGAAAATCTCGCC
>CALMBE010000374.1 GCA_937860165.1 uncultured Planctomycetaceae bacterium | reverse complement strand
GGAGTTCAGACGTGTGCTCTTCCGATCTGAATGGTTCATCAGCGGCGGTTCAAGCGGCGATCGCTTCCTTGGGATTCGATGCGGCGCTTGTCCAGAACTTGACGATTCCAGAACCGGCGACGGCCAGTTTGGTCTTCTGCGCGGTGATGGGGCTGAGTTTGTCCTCGCGTCGACTTTGGAAAGTGTCGAGGAGCTAACTGGAATGCGGCGTTTACAAAGAGCGATGACCTTGGTCGAGCTGTTGGTGGTAATTGCCATCATCGGCGTGTTGGTTGCGCTCTTGTTGCCGGCAGTGCAGAGCGCGCGGGCTTCCGCGCGCTCTGCCTCCTGCAAGAACAACATGCGGCAAATTGGGCTGGCGATTCATCAGTTCAGCGACACGCATGGCGGCGATTTTCCGGAGTGGTGGCACGCTGACAAGAAGGGTGCGCGGAGTTGGATCTACACCCTGGCCCCTCACTTGGAAGATGTCGACGCGATTCGGATTTGTCCGGAAGACGCTCTGGCCGACGAACGTTTGCGGGCCCAAGCGACCAGTTACTTGATCAACGAATACCTGGCCAAGGCAGGTGTCGTTGAGGCGACCCGAAATCTGAGGCAGATCGCCGCAACTTCCCGAACGATGGCAATGTTCGAGATTGCGGACCGGCTGTCTGCCATTCCCGACAATGAACATGCACATGCCTCGATTTGGTTCGCGCCGCTCTACGTCCAGCGGGGAGAAGTTCTATCGCAAATTGAATCCGAACTGCAAATCGATCGGCATCTCCAGACAGCGCATTACTTATTTCTCGACGGACATGTCGAAGCAATCCCTGCGGCGCAAATCGCCCAGTGGGTCGACGAAGGCTTTGAATTCGCAAAACCTCAATAGTAGGACTTCGAGTCTGCTGTTTATTTACCGAATATTGATCCGATTTTAAGGGAATTTCCATGCAAAAGTATTTCGTATTGGTAAGTTGGTTGGCGGTCGCGGGGATCGGCACATGTGCCTGGGGGCACGGTAATCCCATGGAGATTTCCGGCGATGGCAGTCGGCTGATGGTCGCCGTGGGTTTATCGCTGGTCAATGGATATGTGAGTCTCGCGTCGGACCCCCACGAAGACGCGGCACTGGACTTTGGGCCTAACCAGAAGTTGCGGTCTACCTATCCCGGATTCGATATCTCCGGACTGCAGTCGAACGCTGCTTTGCAGTTTGAACTGTTGGGCCGACCCGACTTCAGCACGGCGGGCTTTCCGATGCGCTGGCTTTGGTACTGGAACAACGCAACGCAACTGGTGGAAGATGTGCCGAATGATCTCCGGTTCGACGTATCTCCGCTCTTTGGCTCGGGGAGTATCCAGGTACGGCAATCTTCGATAGTCTCAGGGCCGACGCTTACGGTTGCAGACCCAGTGGGACCTTTTTTAGGAAACGACCAGCACCTCTTACTTTACGAGTTACAGAATTCTCCTTCCGCAGATCTGGGCGCTTATGGGGTCTTCGCGCGATTCAAAAACCCGGGCCTGGAGTCTTCGGAGCCGTTCCTCTTGCTGTTTCGATATGGTCCCTCCGCGGAGGAATTCTCGATTGCCGCCCAGGCCATCAATCAAGCTGCTGGTTTCGCAGGGGATTTTGATGGGGACTCTGATGTCGACGGTCGAGATTTGCTGGTCTGGCAGCGCCACTTCGGTCAGGCGACTAATTCGCTCGTCGACGGCTCGCTCAATGGAATCGTCGACGCCGCTGATCTCGAACTCTGGCAAGCTCAATACGGGAAGTCCGTAAATCCAGCTTCACTACTAGCCAGCATCATCGTGCCTGAACCCAACGGACTGAATCTACTAGTCGCTACAATTGTTCTGCTGGCGAGCCGTAAGCAGACCACACAATTTTGGGTGTGGTGCCCTCGCCCGGAGATGAGGGACTAATAGTTACTCCCGCTCTTGCGGATATGCACCATCGGTGGAGAATCGTTTTGCAAGGCACCGCGGACAACTTTTGCCAAGAAGATGCGATGATCGCCTGAGTCGAAGTGCGACACGGGCTCGCATTCCAGATGCCCCAGGCAGTCGGACAAGATCGGCACCGCGCGGGGACAGAAGTGAACCTTAATTCCTTCAAACGCCGGGACATCAGGCTCAAACCCTTTGCCAAAGTGTTTGAGCAAATCAAACTGCTTGTCCCCAACGAGATTCAATACGAATGGCTCCCCACGGGTGAGCCACTCTTCAATATAGCGGCCCGATTTGATGGCCACTGACACCATAGGTGGCTCAAAGCCTGCTTGCATCACCCAACTGGCAAGCATTCCCGTCGCCCGGGTCCCGCTCCCCGCAGTAAGGATGAAAATCCCACTGGGGACTCGACCTAAGACGGGATCGTATTGCTTGGTGCTCATGCAAATTTCTTGTGAGGTTAATAATTGGGGACCATGCAAAAAACATTTCTCTCTGCAGCTTTCGGCTGTCAGCTATCGGCCAAAACAGTTTTCTCTGGCTGATTGCCGATAGCCAGTAGCCGATAGCCCAGGTCGCCCTGGCTCTCATGTTGCAGTCAATAGTTAGCGTCGCACAGGACGCCCAAGTTTTTGTTCGACGCTATCCACTTTTGCCGTGAGCCGCCCGCCTGCTCCGCGGCGGAAATCGAGCTTCGCCGAACAGGTCACTCGGTCCGCATTTTCTGCTAGCTTTTCGATACAACGCTGCATCAAGCCAAGCACTTCATCGAGTTCCCCTTCGACGATGGTGCCCATCGAATGGACTTCGTAAGCAAGCCCACTTTGGTCGATGAGGTCCACACATTGGGCTACGTATTGGCTGACGCTTTCCCCGCACCCCATGGGCACGATACTCATTTCTAGTAAAACCATAGCGAAAATCCTGGGGTAGCGTGCAGGCTACTGGAGGGCTCATTCTACGGGCTAATCAAAAACTGTCGAACACCAGTATGCTAGCATCTTTGTCGGCGAGCTATAACCGAAAGTTGTGTTCTAGTGCTTTGACAACGCCTAGATTTGGGGTTCGAGTCGACACAACTCATTCTTG
>CALMBE010000373.1 GCA_937860165.1 uncultured Planctomycetaceae bacterium | reverse complement strand
CCCTACCAGTTTGAACGATTACAAGCATGCACAACCTAGCGCAGTAGAATTAGGTGGTGGTCTGATTATGCAAGCAAATCTCCAGAGAATTGTCTCCTGGCTGCAAACAGCTCAGACTTGTTCCTACAGTCCAGAGGGAATTTGGGCGGCGGAACCCACGGCAATGACTTGTTTGGCCCTGGCAGCGTCTGGCGAAGAACAGGCCGCCTTGAGACTCGTACAGCAACTTTCGCGCGTACAAACCAATCTCGGGTCTGTTCCGGTCATGGAGGAACAGGATACGCCGGCTTGGACCACGAGCTTGGCAATTCTCGCTTGGCTGGCCTGCGAAAACTTTAGAACTCAGAGTTTCGCCGCCAACATCGACCGGGCTGTCGCTTGGACCCTTTCGACTCACGGCAAGCCCGCCGACCCAAACCCTGAAGTTGGTCACGATCCGAGCATCCCCGGTTGGTCTTGGGCCGAGAATACCCACTCGTGGCTGGAACCGACGGCCATGTTTGCGATAGCTCTCAAAGCGGCTGGTTTCGAGAATCACGCTCGGACTCGAGCCGCGATCCGACTCGTAACAGACCGCTTGCTTCCTGAGGGTGGCAGCAATTACGGCAGCACCCTCGTACTGGGTCAGGCTACTTTGCCCCAAATCCAGTCAACTGGGTTGTCACTACTCGCCCTGGCCAACGAAGCAAACACCGACCCACGGATTGAAAAATCACTCCACTACGTCGAGCAAAATCTGAGCGAGCAGACTTCCACGGCGTCGTTGTGCTATGGCTTGCTCGGACTCACGGCTCATGATCGCCGTCCCCCGCAGGCTGAAGCGTTGCTCGCCGGGGCTGGGGAGCGTGAACTTGAACGCGGACCGAGCGCGTACAAGTTGGCACTCTTGGCGCTCGCCAGTTTTTCCGACACATCGTGGTTGCCGACGCGCAGCGAGGTTGCCCACGCATGAACGAGCCCCAGGAAAACATGCAGCAACCAAGCCGCAGGGCGATACTCACCGCCGGTGGAGTTGCGCTCGCTGGTTTCGCAGGCGCCAAACTACTCGGCGAAGTCCTGAAACCTCGGGCCGATGTCTTCATCGCCCGCAATCAGAATTACGACGGCACCTTAGTGCCAACCATCCGCGACGCCTTAGCCGCTTGCGGTTTAGCACCCGAGCGATTTCGCGGCAAGCGTGTCCTCCTCAAGCCAAACCTGGTGGAACCCACGCGTCTTGTTCCTCACATGACCACACACCCCACGGTAATCCTCGCTGCCGCCGAGGTCTTTCGCACTTGGGGTGCATCGGTCACCGTCGGCGAAGCCCCTGGTCACGTCCGCGACACTGAGATGGCGCTCAATGAGTCGGGAGTCGCCGAAGCCCTGCACGGCGAAAAACTGCGTTTCGCTGACCTCAACTACGAAGAAGTCGCCTGGCGGGTGAATCGTGGCCGCGTGAGTCCACTCAAAGGAATTTATTTTCCCCGCAGCGTGTGCGAAGCAGACTTCGTGGTTTCGCTCCCCAAGCTGAAGACCCACCACTGGGTCGGAATCACCTGCGCGATGAAAAATTTCTACGGTACGCTGCCGGGAATCAAGTACGGTTGGCCCAAGAACGTGCTTCACCACAATGGCATTCCCGAGACCGTCGTGGATATCAACGCCACGCTGCCGAACTCGCTCACAATCGTCGATGGTATCGACTGCATGGAAGGAGATGGGCCGATTATGGGAAGTCTCAAACGGATGGGTTTGATTCTCGTCGGCAGCAATCTGCCGGCCGTGGATGCCACCGCAGCGCGAATCATCGGATTGCGGCCCGAGCGCGTGAGCTACTTGCAACTCGCTGCCGACCGCTTGGGACCCATTGCCGAGGAGCAAATCACGCAACGGGGCGAAAACTGGCAAGAGTTGGTGAGCCCCTTCAAAATCCTCGACCGGCCACACCTCCGGGATCTGCGGGCAGAAGCCACCGGCCCCTTGGTGAGCTAAGCCTTACCAGATTGCCGCGACCATTGTCCTCCGGTCGCTAACGCTCACGGCTCGCCGTAATCGTAGGCCGGAACGAGTACCCGAGTTCCGGCAGCGCTCGCGAGACATGCCGGAACTGCGGGGTACCTTGTTCCGGCCTACCAACTACGAAACTGATGCACTGCCAATAATCGCATCGAGTTCTGCTTTCAACTTTGGCAGAATTGCTTCGTAAGAATACTGCCCGAGGGATTCGCTGCCGCGTTTCAGATTGACATGATTCGGTCCGCACCACAGCCCTAGGTCGGCGTCGTCGGTCTCGCCGGGGCCGTTCACTCGACAGCCCATCACAGCAATCGTGATAGCATGGTCCACCGCATAGCGGGTCATTTTCTTCACTTGTTCGGCAAGTTCAATGAAGGCCTCATTCTCCACCCGGGAACAACTCGGACAGCTAATGATATTGAGTGTGTCGAGCCCGTAATCGACCACCGAACGTACTCGGCCGGCAGCGATGTCCGCTAAGATTTGCCGACCCGCGGCGATTTCTTCCGGCTTGCGAGGATTCGACACGGTCAGCGATACACGAATCGTATCGCCGATGCCGCGGCTGATGAGTTGCTCGAAAGCGATTCGCGTCTTGATGATGCCATCCGGGGGCAAACCCGCTTCGGTGACGCCTAAGTGCAAGGGCACCTCGGGGCGAATCTCGGCAAACCGACGATTCACGGCGATCACTTGCTGCGGATCAGAATCCTTCAGCGACACACAGTACCGCGTGAAACCCAAATCATCCAGTGCCCGGCAATGTTCGAGGGCGCTATCAAGCATCGGACCGATCGAATCCTCGGCAGAGTATCGGTTGAGTATCTCGGGGTCGACGCTTCCACAATTGACCCCCACCCGAATTGCACAGTCATTGTCCGATGCCACCGCAGCCAAATAGCGGACTTTATCTTGCCAAGGCTTGGTTCGCTCGTGGTGGTAAAGGTGCCCCGGGTTGTAGCGGACTTTATCCACATGCGGAGCGACCGCTTCGGCCAAGCGGTAATTCTCTTGCAGATCGACCGAAAGATTTGCGGAAGTCTGTCGGCGAATCTCGGCTAGCGCAGCGGCATCCTTGTCGTTGTCGACAGCGATCCGCACCACATCAGCCCCCGCTGTGTGCAGGGCGTTCACTTGGGCGACCGTGGCGTCGATGTCTTGCGTGTGCGTGGCGGTCATGCTCTGCACAGCAATCGGTTGGCCACTTCCAATCGTGACAGTGCCGATGCGAACCGCGCGGGTGGGATTTCGTGGCAGATTCAAGGTGCTGGACTTTCGTGTGATGCTGGAATGTTGCCCATAGTGTCTCTTGCGGAATTATAGGTTAAGCCATCCGTGTCTGGAATCAGGGACTCGCAGGGTTTTCTAACGCGAGCCAGAGCATCACCAGCGAATAGGCATTAAACATCGCGTGGGCAGTGATCGAGGGTATCAACCGGTGCGTTCGTTGGTAGAGGTAGCCCAGCACGATTCCGAATAAGACCAGAGAAACAGGGGCGACCCCCTGCCCCACATGTGCCAAGCCAAACAGAATCCCACTGAGCACAATCGGCAGCCAACCATGCGGGAGAAACCCGAGATAACCCGCTGCGGGACGAAATTGAGGTTCTTCCAGAAAAGAAT
>CALMBE010000372.1 GCA_937860165.1 uncultured Planctomycetaceae bacterium | reverse complement strand
CGGGGTACCAGCGTGAGCATGGCACCCCAAAGTGAAAAAGTGATCGGCCCTGGGTGAGTGATGGGGAGATTGAACATTGCAAATTCTCAATTGAAAATTTGCAATGTTCTCCTTCCCCCTCCCCCCTTCATCCTACCCCCTCACAAAAAAAACACCGTGGCGCGAACGGGTCGCACCACGGCGTTGTGGAAACCAAATTAAAAAGAACGAACTACGGCAGTTCGACCACTTCCCTGCCGGCCCGGGTTACCAATCGCACATAGACACTCGGATCGACTTCGTCGTTGATCGTCTTGCCATGGGCATCGGCATAGCAGTGCAGCACTGAACCAGGATGGGCACTACTGGGGCCAAAGATTCGGTACGTAGCAATCCCCGCATTCCGGTGGTGGTACTTACCTGTCTCGAAGTAGATGTTGTCGAGATTGTCCTTGACTCTCGGATCAGCGGGGCCTAAGAGGCGCTTCACATCGCTACCAACATTCAGGGCCAATTTCCCCTGCTTCCCGGCAGCCCAGCCAAGCTGAGCGGGAGTCGTGGTACCAAGAGGGACAGTCTTGCTGATCTGCGCGTAAGCGCTAGAATTAGGACCAGGATCGACCGCCACGACATACATCGACAGGCCACTGATCCACGCGGCGTAGGACTCTTCCCGCGACTCGGTAAAGAGAATCGTATTGGAGGTACCATCGAGGATACCAGCAAAAGTCACCCCGGTGGGCTGCCGCTGCAATTCAAAGATACTTACAGCGTTGCCAAGGGCAGGAGTGCCGTCGGACGTCGAAGAATCGTTCGAGGTGTTTTGAGCAAACGGAATGACGCCATTACCAGCCAATTGTTTGAGACTCGTTGAACTACCCGTTACACCCGTTTGGCTGTCATAGAGCGAAGAATCCGTCCCCGTCGTACCTTTATCTCTGGCCGTGGTATCACCATCGGCATTGTAATGGGTCGAGGGAATACAAACATAATTGCCGACAGCCACCTTCGTAATTGCCCCATAAGGAGCATTCTTGACCTCATTAGTCCCCGGGAAGCTGGGACATTTGAAGGCCTCAATCTGTTGCTGATGGGCGTAGTTCAACTGGGTTGTCGTGGTGAGCCCAGTGATGTTGACACAGTTCGCATCAGACGCGGCACCAGTTGCACTTGTTTTTCCAAACGGACCGGCTCTGAGCCTTCCGGAGCCCGTAACCGTGCCAGCCGTGGGAACGGTAACGCCAGTCGGAAGCGAGGCATCGCGGGTCCGATTGTAGAGATTCACGGCTTCCATTTCGGGCAAAATCTGGAAGAGCCAACTGTAGTGGTCGTTTCCACTACCCGCCTTGAGAGGCTGAGCGTCAGTGTTACCAGTCCTGCCCCGATAGAACCCCGTCGATGCCAGCGGGAACGACTGCTTGCGGTCCGCGAAGTTGTGGATCGCCACGCCGATGTTCTTGATGTTGTTCAGGCACGAATTTCGCCGTGCCGCTTCGCGGGCTGCCTGAATCGCCGGCAGCAAGAGTGCGACGAGAATGCCGATGATGGCGATCACCACCAGCAACTCGACGAGAGTAAACCCTCGCTTTGATTGTTTTGCATCCATTGTTGATGCCTCCTAAAAAAAAGAGAAATGAAAAAAATGAAACCACGAAACCTCACTATCCAAACAATAAACGGCCCTCCAAAAAATAAATTGGGGGTCGCCCCGGGGCACTCGTACCGATGAGAACTGTCGAAAGCCCAGGGGCCTGATGACTCTAATAGTT
>CALMBE010000371.1 GCA_937860165.1 uncultured Planctomycetaceae bacterium | reverse complement strand
AAAGTCAAGAAGGTGATCATCGATCTCCAATTGAAGATGTTGGACAAACTTGGTTCAAAGGAATCGCAAGATGAGGTTCAACGATTACGTGAAGAGATTGAATCGCTCGAAAAGAAAAAGAGCCGTACTGAAGATGAAAACCAAAAACTTGAACAGTCCCAGGAACAACTCCAACAACTGTGTCGAACTCTGCTTGAGGATCCTACGGTAACTGTTGGTCGCTTAATGGCGATGCTACGGGAAGAGAGGCGAACACCAATCACGACACCCGACCAACGAAACATTAAAGAGGGAAAGAAGAAGGGAGTGCGCGAATGGCGTAGTGCCATCCGCAATAAAGCAGCCAATTTTGAATTCCACGCAGATCGGGCGATGATTCGAGATGAGTTTGCTAAATTGTGGGAGGCCCAGAAGCGACTTGGAGGCCCTCTTGCGGAAATTCTAACCGATGAATTTCGCCTCGTAATGGATGACGATTCACGGGACGGTGACTGGCGGCACAAAGGGTTACTTTTTGGCCAGCGGAAGGCGACATGGGACTTAGGTACACTCGGTCGCTGCGTTCTCCATCCAACAGAACGGTGCGCATCACATGCAGACATGTACGCTTCGCACTACTTGGTTGTGGAGACTGTGAATAATCTAAAAATTATCGAGCGTGGGATGCCGGCGCGTTCGCTCACCCCGGATGAACGAATCAAAATCAAGAATTACCTACGTGGACCACTCGGCTTTGTTACCCAAGGCAAGCAAAAAGGGCAACCTAAGCGTACTGTAACCGTTACAGATCTGCGCGAACTCATGGGTTGGGGGCGAACCGGCAAGTCAGCCCAATTCCGCTTCAACATCGAAAACGATGAGGAGCGTCTTATCAATACGGATTGGTTTAACCGAGAAATTGTTCACGGCGCTGTTACGCCTGATAAATGGGCACAAATGCCAGATTCCGCGCGCGAGGGTCTTAATCGTGCTGTTCTAAAACACGACCCCGATGACGAAACCCATTCCGCGAAACTGAAATCACTGGTGATGCAAGCCTGGGCTGGGTTAAACGAAGAGCTAGCCAATGCGCTCATTGGCGCTTGGAAAAAGCGGCCGCGCCCAGATGCCAAGCGGCTGAATATGAGCCGCCGCGCGGTGAGGAATATCTTAACGGTTATGGATCGCGATGAGCCGTGGCCTGATCCGGATCACCCCGTACTCAATCGTTGGCTTACACAAATTGAGGCCAGAAAGAAGATCGAAAAGGACAAGGAGTTTATCGATGTAACTACAGGGAAACTGCTTGATGACCACACTAAAAGTCGATATGCCACCGGCTCCAAGGGCGCTACGGCCGGGGACCGCCACTACATGAAAAAACACCTCCTTAAGAAAAAGGGAGAATTCGTCTACGGCCCTGATGGTTTACCACTCCACTCGCCACCTCCGGCACCGCTAATCAGTAACCCGGTGGTTCGTAAAGCGATTCATGAGGTTCGGCGACATGTCGTGGAGCATTTAATCAGTAACGGATGCAAGCCCGATGATATCTATATTGAACTCGCGCGCGAAGCAAAGATGGGGAAAGTTGAATCCGACCGGTTGCTATTTAAGAACCGCTTACGGAATCGCATTCGCAACGACATTGCGCACGAGTTCAATCTTGATTCTGTCAGTTCCACACAACGTCGTGCGGCTACAGATCGAGTGATCCTTGCAGTGCATCAGCGCTGCATTTGCCCGCTTTGTGGGCGGGTTATGTCCAATGGCGATTGCACGGAAAGCATCACACTTCGCACTGCCGCAACTGGGCAGGGTTGTGAAGTAGCCCACATCATTCCCAAGGGGTGTGGCGGTCATAGCGGCATGGGAAATGTCGTTTTAGCCCATACCGAATGCAACCGTCTAATGGGCCGTCGTACACCGAGAGAATACTGGAACAAAAACCCCGAGGGTAGCTTTGATGAAGGGATGGATCACGTAGAAAAAATTTATGGCGAGATAGCGCGCCCTAAGCCGTCCGAAGTAAAATCGCTAACAGGAAATGCCTTGTGGTTGTGCTACTTTAACCCGCGTGATGATCGAGCGAAGATCGAGCGTTTCAAGAAAGATGTGTCCGACATTCAAGAAATGACACCGAGCCAGTTGGCCGCAACGACTTATGCTTCCAAACAAGTGATGACCTTCCTCGCCGACTCATTATTTGACGGTAAGGGACTGCCAGAGCGTGGAGGTGAACGCTTGATCCACGCGACCGATGGCATGTGGACCAGCCGATTGCGCCGCGAATGGGGACTATTTTTCGATCCACATAGGTCCAGAATAAGTGGTTTGGTTCCCCAGGAGGAGCATGAGCGCAAGGAGAAGGACCGCGGAGACCACCGTCATCATGCCATCGACGCGGTGGCCATCGCACTCTCCACACAACAAGTAAGAAATGCCTGGGATGCACGAGAAAAACGGGCTGACAAAGCTGGCATCAACACTGCCGACGAAGAAGCGATGGAAAACTATCGGCGGCTAAATCCGCTGGAAGTTCCGGCACCGTTCACGTCGCGGGAGCATTTACGTGAGGAAGTCCGGAAAGCAGTGTTTGGTGAAAGCGAAGTCGTGCGGCCTGTGTCGCACCGGCCGGTCAAACGCAAACTTATCGGGGCCTTGCACGAAGAAACTCTCTTTGGCCCAGTTGTGGATCGTAAAGGCAATCCCACTCCCAAGTATACG
>CALMBE010000370.1 GCA_937860165.1 uncultured Planctomycetaceae bacterium | reverse complement strand
TCAGTTTTCTCCAAATGAGGGTGCCATGGCCACGGCGGTACTCCGCTGTGGCCATGTTTTCTAGACCATTCACATGCTCACTCTGGGGTACCAGCGTGAGCATGGCACCCCAAAATACATAATTGATTGGCCCTGGGTGAACCCTGGAAAAAACCCGAGGCTAGCGCCTACGGCTCATGACATGCCATGAGTCTCGGAACAGAAAGTATCCCTTGATTCCGGCCTACCTCCCCGCCACCAGCCACTTCTTAATGATTTCCCGGCAGGGTGCTCGAGGTGTGGTCATCCACGCGATGCGTGGTGGCGTTGAGCGAGTAGGTGGACCCCGTGCCAGGGCAAGTCGGAATGCCGTCGGGAAAATATGCCGGATCGATCAAGTCGTTTAAGCTTGTCGGATAGGCTCCCGTGCTGACACCAAAGCGTTCAATGGCCGAGTTGATTTCCCGGCGATTGTGGGCACAAGATTTCACCTTCGCCGTGTCCGTCGATTGCGACAGGCGAGGAATTACCAGGCTGGCAATCACAGCAATCAGCACCACCACGAGCATCAGCTCGAGCAGCGATAGGCCGCGGCGAAGTAGGGGATTGCGTGCTCGCATGGTTCCGGATGTGTGATTCCGTACAGTCTGAGAGGTCTCGGAAGATGAAACCCGTTAGAAAATTCTAGCTTTTGAATATTCAGAAAAAGCTCAACGACAAGAAAAACGTAGGAAACCGATTGTACCGATTAAGTCGAATGTGGCAGTAGTTCGTAGTTTTCACAATGCCGGTTCTACGAACGTTCTTTGACTGGACCTGTGGGCAAGCTACGTTTGTGCGTTGGAATCCGCGCGGAAACCCTCGACCGAGGTCGGAGTTCCCCGCCTTTGTATTGTCGAGGCCATCATGTCGAAGCCACTTTGCAAAATCGTTTTGGTTGAAGAAGAACCAATCCTGCGAGACATCACCGTCTTCCGTCTGGAGCTGTTGGGTTATACGGTAGTTTCGTTTGAAGCCGCACGCGATGCAAATGCGTGGCTGCAAACAGAGCTGCCCGGATTGATCGTGGTGGGGAATGTTGCCGAAGCCGACTCGCTTGAATTTATGAACCATCTCAGCAACGAGCAGCGAACCAGCGAGATCCCCGTGGTGTATTTGTCGGGCAGCTCCGATCTGGAAGACGTTCAAAAGGCCTACAACGCCGGTGCGGATGAGTTTCTGGTAACTCCCTACGACCCCATCGTGCTAGAGAAGAAGGTTTCGCAGTTACTCGTACTGACCGCCTAATCAACGGTATCCAGAAACAACAACACATGGCTATTACACCAAGAAACTAGAAAGTTACGATGGCGCGGCTGGGCGACATATTGGTTCGACACGGCTGGATCACCGAAGGGCAGGTCCAGAGTGCTCTGACTGCGCAAGGTACCGAGTCTGGTTTATTGGGAACCATCCTCGTTCGGCGGGGTCTGATCACCACCGATCAGTTAGGCCTCGCCTTAGGTGAGCAGTACGGTGTTCCCTTCCTGGACGTTGTGCCGGAAAGCATCAACCCCCAACTTGTGCGGCTGATGCCGGAAGAATTGGCTCGACACCACAAGATCGTACCCGTGGCGGTCTCGGGTCGGACCATGCAATTGGCGATGGTAGCCCCCGACGATATTGAAGCGATCTCTGAAACGGAATTGATCACCGGGTATCAGGTGGTTCCCGTTGTGGCCATGCAAACTTCGATCGATGGTGCCTTGGACCGTGGTTTCGACGACCGTGTGGTGGCCCGCCAAACGATCGTCGACATGAAGATGGCCGATCTCGAAGCGGCCGAGAACATGATCGCCGATGAGTTGTCGTCGCAGCCTGAGATGGTCGACGATGATACTCCTGTCGTGCGGCTGGTACAAGCAATTCTCATGGGTGCCATCAATGCCGGTTCAAGCGACATTCATCTCGAACCCCACCATCCGGAAATGCGGGTCCGTTATCGGGTCGATGGTCAGTTGCAAGCGGTGATGACCATTCCCCGACATATCGAAGAATCGGTCGTGGCGCGTATCAAAGTTATGGCGGAGATGGATACCACCGAAAATCGTCGCCCGCAAGATGGTCAGCTCAGCGTGAACGAAGCCGCCGGGCGCGTGAATTTTCGTGTGAGTACCATTCCCACCGTCGGTGGGGAAAAGGTGGTCATGCGATTGCTCGACGAAGGAAGTCGCATTTTCCAGCTCGATCAACTCGGTTTTTGCAGCCGTGACCTCCAGAAGATACAAGGCCTGATTGACAAGCCCCACGGCATGATCGTCGTGACCGGGCCGACCGGTTCCGGCAAAAGCACCACCATGTATGCCGTGCTCTCGAAACTGAATTCCGTGTGCCGCAATATCGTTACCGTGGAAGACCCGGTCGAATATCGATTGGCTGGTATCAATCAAGTGGCCTCGGACAATGAACATGGCTTGGGTTTTGCGAACGCCTTGAAATACATCATGCGTCAGGACCCCGACGTAATCATGGTCGGCGAAATCCGCGACCACGAAACGGCGACCACTTCGGTGCAAGCCGCCCTCACGGGGCATTTGCTGCTGAGCACGTTGCACACCAACGATGCCGTCGGAGCGGTTGCCCGCTTGAACGACCTGGGAATCGATAGCTTCAAAGTCGGGGGGGCGCTGCTCGGGGCTGTAGCTCAACGCCTGTTGCGGTCGATTTGTCCGCACTGCAAAGAGCCGGTATCACCGAGCGAGCACATTCTGCGAGCATTGGGTCACACTTGTAGCATCCCGGAGGATACGGTGTTCTTTGCCGGTCGAGGGTGCAAGAAATGCTTGGGAAGTGGCTACCTGGGTCGAATTCCGATTTATGAAATCATGGTGGTGACTCCCAAATTGGCGCAGGCGATCGAAAAGGGATTGCCCACTTCCAAGCTCCGCGAACTGGCGATTGAAGAGGGGCTCGTGGAGCTGGCCAGCGCTGGAATAGAGCAAGCCATTGCCGGGAAAACTACCGTCGAAGAAGTCTTCTATAAAGTCTCCGGACAGTAAGCATCGGCCCATGTCACGCAAACGAAAATTAGCACTGAGTGGCAATACCGTGGCTGGCGGGCATGGCGCTGCTTCCGAAGGTGGTAGGTCCTGGTCGGAATGGTTCGCCCCGCGCAAGAAGACAATTGAGCGTGTCAAGGCTCACGAGCTCACCTTCATCCTTCGCACACTGGCAACGCTGGTGAGTAACGGCGTTCCGCTTCCGAAAGCCATCGCCACGCTGTCGCGGGAAGATACCGTTGCCAAGCACCGGAATCTGTTAGATTCGCTCCGCCGCAAGGTCGAATCGGGAGTGCCCTTTAGCGTAGCCCTGGGAACGTTTCCTCACCTGTGCGACCAGATCACGATCAGTCAGATTCGGTTGGGCGAACGGTCGGGGACTCTTTCCGACACCCTGCTGCACCTTTCCGAAAATCGGGGCAAGAGTGCCGAACTCAAGCAGATGGTGATCAAGAAGCTGGCCTATCCAGTTCTGTTGGTCACGCTCGGTAGCGGACTGCTGACATTCTTATTGATGTATGTCGTCCCTGTGTTTCAGGAAACCTATGCGAATGCGCATGTTCCCTTGCCTTTTATTACGCGATTGTTGATTGAAGTATCCGAACTTGTGAAAAGCTATGGACCCTATCTGTTCGGCGGATCGATTCTCCTCGCTGTGGGTACCAAGCAATTGCGAAAAAAACCAGAGTTCGCTTTGGCGATGGACCGCTTATTGCTTCGTGTGCCTGTCATGGGGAATCTGATTCGTGATATGGCAATTTTGCAGTTAATGGAAGTGCTGCATAGCTTGATGACAGCCGGATACAACTTAGCGGAAGCAGTTCGAGAAACCGCCGGTTCCGTGGGAAATCGCGCCGTTCGCAAGGGTGTCAATGAATTACAGTTGGCTATTCACCGGGGCGAACGATTCAGCAAGGAATTGGAACGCCACGAGGGAATGTTTCCGCCGATCGTGAGCCAATTGGTGATTGTCGGCGAAAGTACGGGGCAACTCACCAGGGCTACCAAAGACATTTGCGAATATCTGCGGCATGAGATCGAACGCAAGACCGGACTCATGGTGGGTGCCTTGGAGCCTATTTTAACGATCAGTCTCGCTTCTGCGATTGCTGTGGTGTTGCTGGCGATCTACTTGCCGATGTTCGACATGGTGAACACGATAAGCGGTCCGTCCCACTAAGGTTTGGCTCAAAATTAACTTCCGCATTTCAATAAAACCACAGAGCCACGGAAGACACTGAGAAGATAAGGGTGTAAGTCGTAGGTCGTAAGTGAATTCCAATGCAGTCAATTCCCGCTTCCGCGAGGGGCAGGCTCTGCGCGGTAATAACGGAAATCACCCCAGCCACTAACCACATACCACTTATCTTCTCCGTGACCTCCGTGGTAAAATTACTACCTGCCTGCAATTAGTGACAAATGCCGAAGTTATTCTTGAGTCGTTCCATAGCGAGCCGAATCATGTCAAATTGTCGTCATCGTAAATCTGGATACTCGCTGGTTGAATTGATGGCTGTCTTGGCGATCGTGGCCACCATTGCCACGCTGGTGCTTCCTAGGGTAATTGGCGGTAACGACGACGCCGAGCAATCCGCCTGTGAAACCTACAAAGCGAATATCGAAATCCAGGCCGAACTTTGGATGCACAATAAAGGATCCTGGCCAGCGGCAAATCTGAGCAATATCGGGGCGGACCTCGACTATTTTCCCCAGGGGCTCCCAACCTGTCCTGTAGATAATTCCGGTTATACCATTGATGCGGGCACAGGCCGAGTCGTAGGACACAATCACTAAGAAAAATTTCTGTAAAGCCCCTAATCACGACCTAGCTTTGGATAATTGCATGAGAGATCAACTAGGTCTCGCCAAACCAAACACTGTAATTTTGCCCCAAACAATTCAGGAGTGAACGAATCATGAAATCGCTAAGAATCAAGAAAGTGAGCGGTTTCTCCCTACTCGAACTGCTCGCCGTCGTGACGATCCTCGGCATCATTGCCGCGATCATCATTCCGCGTGTTACAGTATCTAGCGATACTGCCAAACAACGCGTACGGGACCATCATAAGGCCACGATTAACGCCTCCGTTGAACGCTACTATATCGACAACGGAAGCTGGCCGTTGGACAACCTTACCGACATCGGTGCCGACGTGAATTACTTCCCGGATGGCATTCCGGCCAATCCTGTCGACAATTCGGCTTACTCACTGAATACCACGACGCATCGGGTGAACTAGTCGGGTTAACTCGCCAGACCACTCGCCATGAATCGAAAATCAGAAAGTTTCCGCGACATGGCTCGCCGCATTCAATTGCGGCGAGCCATGAGCTTTTTAGAACTCACGGCCGTCTTGGCCATAGTGGGGCTGCTGTCGGTCGCAGCGATCTCCAGCTTCGGTCACTCGACTTTGAGCAACGGCGGCGCCCAAGGTGTGGCCCGCAAGTTGGCGTTGGCGCTCATCCATGCTCGCCGGGCCACGATCTCCACGGGCGACAATCACTACCTGCAATTGGCTCCCGCTGCTACCGGCGTTACCAGTTTTGCTCTCTATCGTCGGGCAATTTCCGGAAACGTGCAAGTTGACACGACCCGAACGATTCCCAGCGATGTCACAGTGACTGCCTCCGCAACGACGCTCGAGTTCGATTTCGACGGTGCCGCTCTAGCCGGTTATTCACTCACAGTTGCGGGGGACGACCGCTCTTGGAGTATCATCGTTACTACGCTCACGGGCGCGGTTACCGTGGTGGAAACAACACCTTAACAGGTTCGTTTCGACGCATTGTAGCGATTCTAACCGATTCTCTCGGTGCGGAGCAATTTCCGTAAGCTATGGTTTCCTAGCTAAATCCGTAGCTGAAACTGTATTCACTCCGAGCCAATTCAAGCCCATTGAATGACTTTGTGCCATGTGCGATCGCGTAAAACCAGGTCGAAGCACGACAAGTAAACGCCAGGCTTTTTCGTTACTGGAAATGGTCATGGCCGCTGCTTTGGTCACGGGCTCACTGGTCCCAACGCTCGCGGTTGTAAGAGATGCCATGGCGAAGAGTCGCGACCTCAACCGCCGCAATCTCTTGGCAAATTACGCGGTGAGCATTTTGGAACAGCAGTGCGCCCTAAAGATGCTCACCTGGACGAGTACCACGACCACGGGAAATGTTGCCGCCGATGGGCACGCCAGCGTTCGCTATTCAGCAGTTGCTTCAGATGCTGTTGCGGATGGCGGAATTGTAGGTCAGTTAATGCACATCCAAGTAACCGTGTTCGACGATACCGATGGCGATTCAACTGCCGACGCATCGGAATTGCAGGTTCTCTATCGCACAAAAATTGCCCAGTTAGCTGCCTACCAAGATGAAGAATAATCACACTTCCACCCGAATCGGATTTACGCTCCTAGAGCTCATGGCGAGTACCGCTATGTTGGCTGCCCTGTCGACCGCGCTCATGGTTCTTGTGCAATCTTCGTATGCAGCTTGGAGCCGACATGAAGCAGATCACGAGACCCGTCAGGCCGGGATTGCCGTTTTGAGACACATCGTCCGGCAAGCGCGACAAGCGACTAGTGTCGTCGCGATTTCGGGGCCCACCGACAACTCGGGAAGTCTTTCCTTGTTAACTGCTTCGGGTAGCACAATCGTGTGGGATCACAATGCTACTACCAATCAAGTCTTGTACGGAGTAACGACGGCCACGCAGGTCTTGGCAAATGATATCGAAGAACTCACGTTTCTGGGGATCCGCACCGACGGAGTTACGACATCCACCGATGTGGGCCTGATCCATTCCATCAAGGCTACGACCACAGTAACCCTCGAACGCCCCGCGGGTGCGACCGAAGATGCTCAGGCCTCGTGCCAGGCCTGGCTCAGGGCATGGTAGGACCAACATGTTAACTAGATATCCAAAGCACTCGAAATCGAATCGCCCCCGCCGCGGGGCAGCTTTGCTGTTTTGTATGTTCATTCTCACCTTTGCGACACTCATGGTCGTGAACATCCTCGATGCCACGACCCTCGAACTGTCAGCCTTACGCAATTCTATGGATTATGAGCGCGCTTTATACTTGGCCAACGCCGGTGTCCACCAAGTGGCGGCGCAACTCGAAGCCGATATCGACTGGCGGGGCACGATCACCGATGGTCTGTACCCGGACGACAATACCTACACTGCCACGGCAGTGACGGGGGCCAGTTCCACAATCACAGTAACTTCCAGCGGCGTCGCTGGCAGTGTTACTCGAACCGTTGTAGCAACCATTCAATAGATACGTTTGTCCACGGAGCCGCACATGGCAGATCGCCGCAAAGAATCAGAACGTCGCTTGCCGCGCGAACGGCGTCGAGCGCGTGAACGGCGTAAACACTCCGAAAACCGTCTGGCGGTTATCGAACTTACAGATTCCGATCTGCGCTCGGTGATTGTGCATCGTTCACCCACTGGGGAGAGCGACCAAGTCGAGGCATTCACGCAACGTTGGAAAATCGATTCGCAATCGCTTCATACTCCCGAAGGACTGGCTGACCTTTCCTCCGCGCTCCGGTCGATTGCCGAAAAACATAGCCTCACAGGTTGCGAGATTCACATCGTGCTCAGTGGAAAATACTGCGTTTCCAAGGCCTTGTTGGGGCCCACGGAGGAAGTGCGAGCAGAACTGCAACTACTCAAACAACGCAGCCAACTCTATTTGCTCTTGGGAACTGGCGAAAAGGTGGCCGTCAGCAATTCCAAGCCCATCGACGCCCGGCACACCTATGCCGTATCTGCGATCGCCAATGTCAAAACTCTCGACACGCTTCAATTAGCATGCGACCAAGCTGGGATGCGGCTCGAATCCATTGAGCCGGCCTTGGTGGCGAATAGCCGCGCACTGGGTCGTTTGAAAAACGTCCCCGACCTGCCCTCTGTTCTGATTCATTTAGATCAAGATTCCGTCGAAATCGGTGTCTCGCACAATGGTCGTTTGTTACTGGAATACCGACCAGGTAGTTGCCACGATGCCAAGGAATTGGTCGAAGTCTTGAAAACCCATTTGAGCCGACTCGAACGTCACCTGGGCCGATTACTCCGCAAGACACCTCCTAAGTTGCAGCAATTCTATTTGTCCGGCAATCGGGAGAATGTTTTGAGGGCGGTGCAGGCCTTGGAGAAGGTACCAGGTTTTGAACCGCATGTGTTCGAGCCGGCTGATATTCAAGCCACTTGGATATTCTCGCAAGAAACCACCGACCCGAATCTCGTGCCTGGACTCGGAGCCTTGTTGGGTACCTATTTGTCACCCGATGAGTACGATGCACCCAACTTCATGGAGCACATCGCGGCACTTTCGCGCGAGCCGTTGCGCCCAATTCTGATTCGCAGCTTGGCACCCTTGGCGGGAGTCTTGTTACTCGCCGCCGGGGCTTGGCTGGGTAACTATTATCAAAGCTCGGAAAACAATCGCTTGCAATTGGAACTCGACAGTCTCGCGGGTGTGAAGGCCGAAGCCCGCGAACTTGAACTGCGCTCCGGTGCCAACCGCGTCAAGCTAGCCCAGCTCCAGTTGCTAGCAAGCCATTTCGTAAATGCTACCACGACCACCCAGCTTCGGAATATCGCGCATTGCATGCCGAGCGACGTGTGGTTGAGCTCTCTCAAGCTGAGCGAGCTCAAAAATTTAGAGCTTAAAGGTTCTAGTTTTCTCGAAGCAGGGGTCTTCGACTTCGTGCGAGACCTCGAGAAATCGCCGGGAATTGCCAATGTCGCCCTCCGCAGTACCCAGAGCGGTCAGAGTCCTTCCGGACCGACGATTGAATTCGATGTTGAGCTAAACATCGGCAAACCTCAGACGCCTGTTGCAAAGGTTGCTAGCAATGAATGACACAATACTCCGAAGATTTTGCGAAAGCTCCCGCCGAGGGCTAATCGTTGCAATCGTTACAATCCTGCTTGGCCTCGTGGCGTGGAGTCCCTTGGTCGATGAGTATTTTGACAATCAGGAGAGTCGTAGGGTTCTTACGGATGATTTGGAGATTGCCTACCAGACACAGGAATTGTTACCCAAGCTCCAGGACAGCGCCAAAGAACTCCAAGCGGAAGTGACTGCGATCGAAAGTCGCTGTATTTCCGAAGATTCGGTCAGCAAGTATCGCAGTAAACTGGTCGAGTTGGTCCGTCAGTCGGGGTGCCAGGTACGGCGATTGGATTTGGTTTCTCCGACAATGCGACCCTGGTTGGAAAAAGATAATCCTTTGGAAAAAAGCAGCGTTGCACAGGGCAGCTCAAGGATGAGTACGCCATTTGTGCTAGAGAGTCGCAAAGTAGTGCTTTCCGTAGCGGGCAAAATGCAGGATGTCTCGGGATTCTTGGATCGTGTTCAAAAGGATTCGACCCTGGCTTATCCTGAGCACATGCACATGCGTTCCGATACGGGCAACGGCGAGACGATTACCCTTGATATGGAAATGTGGTTATACGCGCTGGGCAGAAAGACATCGTGAGTGAGAGTTGAAAACGTTGCTCCGCGTTACGAATCGCCAAATTAGAATCAGCAACTAAGGTTGTTGTGTCAGGGAGGACACATGAAACAATCCAAAGCGAGTCGGAAAATCCGCTCGGCAGGGCCTCGTGCCGCCTGCTTTGGGGTGTTCGTGTTTGCTGTAATTCTGAGTGCTCTTCCCGCCCAAAAGTCTGTTTACGCTCAAGGCGAGCCTAGCCTTGCACCCGCGAATCGGGTGGCAGCGCCAAAACCCCCGCAGCAGCTTGTTCCCCTCCATGTAGCCTTGGAGACTCGCGGTGACCTGTCGCTTCAGAATTCGACAATCCAACAAGCACTTTTCACAATCGGTGCCACCTGGAAGGTCAATGTTGTCGTCGGCAAGGAAGTCGAGGGAACGGTCAGTTGCATCTACAATCAGGCCCCGCTGCGTGAAGTCCTCGATGCAATTCTGCTGGCCAATGGTTACAGCTATCGTGCCGTGGGCGAAAGTCTTGTTGTGCAAAGGGTACAAGAAGTGGGGAGCGCAAACCCCCTCTTTCAATCGGCTTCGATCACGGTGACGCATAGCGATCTGGCAGAAGTGGTCGAAGGCGCTAAGCTTTTGCTCAGCAGCCAAGGCCAACTTCAATCACTCGAATCCGCCAACAGTATTTTGGTAGTCGATTTCGCCGACCGCGTCCAATCGATCCGCGAGTTTGTCGCAAATATGGACGGCGCTGCATCGGCTAGTACCGGTGGCATCCCCGCCGAATCATACAAACGGCTGCAAGTCGCTTACTTCCATACCCAATTCATTCCCGTTGAGAATTGCAAAAACCCGGTATCCGCCGTGCTCAGCACGACGGGCAAAGTAGCCACGATGCCGGCCGAGAATCGATTGGTGGTGGTCGACTATCCCTCGAACATCGAGCTCGTCGAACGAGTGCTGGAAAAAATTGACCGCGCCCGGCCCCAGGTGCGGATCACGGCGTTGATTTACGATATCAGCCTAGCCGACATCGAGCAGTTGGGACTCAATTGGAATCATTCCGGTAAAAGCAACGGACTGGCGACTACTACCACAACTACCGATGGCGTTTCAACTTCGACCTCGAGTTCGGCGAATCCTTCGCAAGCACTCACTTTTGATTCCAAGACGATTGTCCCCGGAACTTCCGGAAGCGCGCTGACGATCAAGAGCTTGACGCGAAACTTCGACATCACAGCCGTGGCGGTCGCGCTGCAAAACGCCAAGGATGCCCGTCTGTTGGCCGACCCGCATGTCACGGTCGAAGAAAACGAAACCGCCAGCATGAGCAGTGTCCAAGAAATTCCCTTCCAGCAGATTACGCAATCAGAACTTGGCGGACAAATCGGCACCACGGAATTCAAGCCGGTCGGAATCACGCTGGAAGTAACACCTCAGATCGCCGAGGATGGAACCGTAAAAATGCTCGTGGATCAAACCTTCAGTAGAGTGGCGGGATTCACGGAAAACGACAATCAACCAATCGTCGACAGCCGCACGGCAACGACCTCGGTGCGCGTAGCGAATCGCCAAACCCTGGTGATCGGTGGTCTCCGCCAGCGAAGCGACACGGGTGATTTCAATGGTATTCCGTTTCTCAAGGATATGCACTTCATCGGCCCGTTGTTTCGCTCCCGCGATACCAATGTCCGCGAAAGTGAGTTGATCGTTTTCATTCAACCTGAAATCGTCGATTTCGACGAGCCGATGCGCGGCCGGGAATATCTGGCGATGGAAACCATCAATTGCCGACTCGAAGCGATCCCTCCCGCGGAAGGGTGCCCCACCAAAAGAGGGGATTGCGGGCCGTCGGAGTTCGAGCCGGTTCCTTTCCCCTCCGTGGAGAGCGAGTTCCAGTATCCGGCCTACCAGCAGCCCATGCCCCAATACAACCAGGCGCACCAACAGCCGCTGCGGCACGATTTCGACAACCGTTTCCGCTCGACAAATCCCGGTCCGCGTCGCTAGTTGGGATTGAATCGATCCTGTCGATTGCAGGGATCGGAAGCAGTAGTGACCACATCGGCAGACTCACTGCGTGCTAGAGTTAGATGGACTTCCTGGCGATTAGTGGATCCGGAACATGGCTCATATCAAGTACTCACTCACGCTCTTGGCCTGCTGCACGCTGTTGTGCGTCGTCGCAGGTTGCAGTGAAGAAATTAGTGAACCAACGGTTGCCATTGCCCCTGCCAAGCCCAGTGTAGCGCGGCCGAAGCCCATAGAAACTACCGACACGACGACCCCGACTCCTCCTGAAGCAAAGCAGAAACCGAAGGTTAAGGCAAAATCGACTCCGCC